>CAZYJA010000191.1:0-5807 GCA_964647245.1 uncultured Syntrophomonas sp.
CCTCTGCAAGATAACATATCAATAGGAGTTGTTGGGGATAGATCGGCAATGCTTAATTTTACGCGCAATGCAGCAGTTTCTCTGGCTGTAACCCACTCATATGACGAAGTGAAAATGGGAGTTGTCTGTTCGGCGGAGGAATACGGAAAGTGGAGTTTTATGCGCTGGCTACCCCATATTTGGGATAATGATTTTGAACAGAGATATTTTGCAAAAGACCGAAAAGGGGTACAAAAAACATTTTCCTCTCTGCTTGACATTATAAAAGCCAGAGATATTCTGATAAAAAATGTAGGGTCAGGATTAAAAAATGATTCTACACCAGTCTATATATTATTTGTCGCCGACAGTGAACTGGTTCGGAATGAACCATTAATAAGATATCTGGTGCAAAACAAACCAGAACTTGGCATTATTACCTTTTTCCTGTTCGATAAATATGAAAACCTGCCCAAGGATTGCAATTGTATTATAAATGTGTCCGGTACTAAGGGTGAGGTTTTATTTAAAGATGGTAAGAGGCGGGTATTGAGCTTTGAGACCGAAAAAGTAAATATTGATGAGTCGGAAAGGTTTACCCGTATGCTCGCCCCGGTAAGGCTTTCTAACCTCACCGCCGCACAGACTATTCCTCAAACATTTACGCTTTTTCAGATGCTTGGTTTAAAGGATATAAGTCAACTGGATATAATAAGCCGATGGATGGCCAACGAGCCCTATTTATCATTGGCTGCGGATGTTGGCGTGGGGCCTGGCAGCATTCCGTTCCAATTGGATTTACATGAAAAGGTGCATGGACCTCATGGCCTGGTTGCAGGTACAACCGGCTCAGGGAAAAGCGAGTTTATACAGACCCTGATTATATCATTGGCATTAAATTACCATCCTCATGAGCTGGCATTCATACTGATTGATTATAAAGGCGGAGGAATGGCCAATCTGTTTAGGCAACTGCCTCATGTGTGCGGAATCATTACCAATCTGGGAGGAAATCAGACCAACCGGGCCTTGGCATCTATTAGGGGAGAGGTTGCCAGAAGACAAGCGCTTTTTGACCAAGTTGGAGTGAACCATATTGATAAATATCTTAAATTGTACCGGAGAAAAGAAACCATGGAAACAATGCCTCATCTAGTAATAATAATTGATGAGTTTGCAGAGCTAAAGGATGAAAACCCAGAGTTTATAAGTGAGCTTGTGAGTACAGCGCGAGTTGGGAGAAGTTATGGGATACATTTGATACTTGCAACCCAAAAGCCTTCGGGGGTGGTGGATGCACAGATTTGGAGCAATGCACGTTTCAAGGTCTGTTTTAAAGTGCAAAACGCTGAAGACAGCAAGGAAATGCTGAAGCGGCCCGATGCAGCTGCAATTATCGTACCCGGAAGGGCTTATATTCAGGTTGGCAATGATGAGGTTTTTGAGTTGTTTCAGTCAGCTTGGAGCGGTGCTGAATATCATGACGGCAATGAGAATGATTTGTACAGTATTAAAGAGGTGGAGTTGGATGGCACCCGCCAGCCCATTGATAGGAGTATTTTTAAGAATTATAAAAAGGAGTACGGTACTGAACTCAGCCGCGCAGTGGATTTGATCTGCAGTCAGGCGGGCAAAGCCGGGATAAAGGGTATCAGAGGGCCGTGGCTGCCACCGCTTCCGGATAAAATATATCTTCAAAATATACTGAGGGAAAACTATCTGATACAGGATTGGAATACCAGCCAGGAAGAAAGAAATTGGGTGTGCCCATGTATAGGACTGGTGGATAATCCGGCTGCCCAGTCGCAGTATCCAATGATAATTAATTTTGTTCGTGAAGGACATATTGTCGTGATAGGTTCACCTTCTTCAGGAAAGACTACTCTCCTTAAAACCCTGGTGGTGTCAATAGCCTTGACCAATTCTCCCGATGATGCGTGGTTTTATTTGCTCGACTTTGGCGGCCGAACCCTGAATGTTTTTGCAGACATGCCACATACCGGCGCAGTCATAAAGCCTGAGGAGGAGGAAAAGCTTAAAAATTTCTCGAAGATGGTGTCCAAGGAGCTTGAAACCAGAAAAAGACTTTTTGCGGAACTGGGGGCTGCCAGTGTGCAGGCTTACCGGGAACATGGGAAAAGTATACCGGCAATATTTATAGTTATTGACAACATTGCTGCCTTAACGGAAGGATATCCTGAAATTGAAGAGCTGTTGGTACAGATCTCAAGAGAGGGAGGTAGTCTTGGAATCTTCATGGTTATTACTGCCCACGCCTCCCCCTCAGTAAAATACAAGATAATGTCTAACATAAAAAGAATACTGGCACTCCAGCTAACCGACCGGAACGAATATACCAGTCTGCTAGGAAGGGGTGCAATTGAACCGTTAAGCGTACCGGGCAGAGGCTTGATCAAAGCAGTTACTCCTTTGGAAATTCAGATAGCCTTATCGGTACCTGGCGAGAATGAGATAGAGCAGTCTCATAATATTAAGGCTTTGTGCGGTAAAATGGCAGCAGCGTGGCATGGAAAACCTGCGGCACAGGTGCCCACAGTTCCGTCGCTCCTTACAATAAAAGAAATGTTAAAATTTATCAATAATGATAAAATGGAGAAGAACTATGAACACCTTCCTTTGGGACTGGATATTGAATCAGTAAAGCCTGTATATTTTGACTTAAAACATGAAGAAGGACTTTTAATCGTTGGCCAATCCAAACATTCAATACTGGTATACATGCGGGCCTTGCTGAAGATGCTGGTGAACCCTTCAAATATTGGTAAATGGAGTGTTTATATCATTGACTTTCCCTCCCAGGAGTTTAAAGCATGGAGTGAAAGGGAAGCAATGTCAGGCTATGCAGTCAGCAGGAATGAAATAGAGGAAATTTTTAAGGAATTTGCTGCGCATGAAGTTTTAAATGAAAATAGCGCAGGATTTAAATCAGAAGAGTTAAACGAAGTATTTATCGTTATATGCGATTATAAGGATTTTACAGGCAAAGCAGGAGATAGAGAAAAAGGAATTCTGGAAGACCTTATAAGAAATGGTAACGGCAGAAAGCTCTATGTTATTATGGCTGGAACCACCGCAGATTTAGCCGCCTGCTGGGATGGACCGGGGAAGGCCATGAAGGATAACGCTGTAGGAGTCTTATTGTCAGAACCAAATGAACAACAGGTTTTCAATGTAAGGCTTCCATATAACATTAAGTCAAAGGCACTTAGAACCGATGAGGGCTATTTTATAGATAATACTGGAGCACAGCGGATCAAGCTTCCTGTAGCGCAAATATAGTGAGAGGAATGGGGACTTTAATCAATGGAGGGTATAGCTATAACACTTGATAAAAAAGAGCTGATTTTTCTAGCCGCACTGCTGGATGAAGCGGTTGTGTTGGGAGTTGAAGACCCATTTTCAGGATGGCTGGCAGAACAGGTTGAGGAGGAATGGAGAAAGCTAAGCCCGGGTATGCTCGAAAACGGACTGCTTTATGATACCGGAGATGGAAACTTTGCTGTCAATTCTGATATAGAAAAAATGGTAAGACTTTGCTGTTCTCCTGATTTATGGGTGTCGGTCATAATTAGCAGATACTATTCAGGCAGCAGCTCTTTTGTGTTAAATATAGACATTCCAAATAAAAAAATGGTTAAAGTCAGCATGAACCAGCAGAACAGCAATGTGGAGCTTTTATACGGCAGGTGTGAGGAGAAAGCAAGCATAGAAATCATTGCTGCTTTGGGAATAGGAAATAAAATTGCATGTACCGGAGGCAGGTTTGATATTACTGAAAAGGCTTTTGAGTCCATCATGGAAGATCATACAAATGTAAGTCGCCATGAGCTTGACAGTTCTATCCGGAATGTATCTCATCTTGAGGATTTTTTCAAGACTATTAAAGAGGCGAAATCAAAAATCTTGGTTAACATCGGCAGTTTCAAAACCTATTCATCAAACATGACAAGTTTGGTGCTGATCGAAGGAGAAAATTGCTTGTGGAGAGTTAAGTATTATGATGATAAGTCTGGCCGCATGGTAAGCGTTCGCAGGTGCGGTTCAAATGAAATGTTAAACGAACTGGACGATATAATGAATATATTTGTGTAAGAGTAAGTAAAAATGAAGAATAAGAATATGAAAAAATGTTATTTAAAATAACAAACAAAAAATATTGTAATCACCAATAACATGTTGTATAGTTTTATTAATATCATAAAATTAGGCATTTAATGAAATGCAAATAAATATTACAAAAAAATAGGAGGAATATAGCATGGCAATAATAAAAATCAGTCCGGAGCAGGTCAGGAGTGTAGCCAGCCAGTTCAGGAGCAAGAGCAGTGAAAGCGGAAACATGGCGCAGCAGTTAGCTAGTGCAGTAGATGGAATGCAGGCGGAGTGGGAAGGAATGGCAGCACAGCGCTTCTACACAGATTTCACCCAATGGAAGATGCAGATGCAGAAATATGTTGAGCTGCTAAATGGCATTGGCACCGAGCTGGACAGGATAGCGAATACCATTGAACAGACGGATCAGCAGCTGGCCAGCGGAAGATGATTATTTGTATCCCGGCGGGTAGATAACATCTATCCGCCGGGATACTACCAAGCTGTATACACATAGCATTGATTATAGAAACCTAACAGGTGAAAAAACAATGATTGATGCCAAGTCATGGGGTAATTTTCAACCATAAAACTGGTTTTTACAGGCGCTGGCAATGTTGCTGAGCGTTTTTGAAAAATATAAAAATCCATAAAGAAATAGGAGAATTTATGTTTGGTAAAACGATAGTAGACATAGCAGCATCAAGCCACCCCGGCAAGATAAGAGAAATGAACGAAGATATGGCATACGCCAATGGAGTTTATTTTAATAATGTTGATAAACCCCAGTTTTGCATTAGTGAAATTCAAAGTGGTAAACTACTGATTTATTCAGTCTGTGACGGCATGGGAGGAGAAAATGCCGGAGAGAAAGCTTCCTATGCAGCGGTGAAGCTTTTAGATGATTTCCGCAACAATTTAAGTGAAATCAAAAATATAAACCAGCTAATCAACCAGTTCAAGATATACATAAAACAGGCCAATGACAAAATATACAGCCTGTGGGCGGATTCAACCGAAGGCAGGATGGGCACGACGTTTGCAGGTCTGGCAATATGCGGCAGAAAAGCGGTTGCTTTAAACCTGGGGGACAGCCGGGTTTATATGATAAGGAAAGGCAGCCTTATACAAATTACCCAAGATCATACCGAAGCGGAAAGGCTGGCATCCATGGGTTTAATCTCCAGAGACCAGATTGAGTCCCATAAAAGCCGCAATATTCTTACCAGGCATTTTGGGACTGCCCCTGAAGAAGGCGTTATGGAAGCGGATTATTCTAATATAATAAGTTTGCAAAAAGACGATATGTTTTTGCTTTGCTCGGATGGGCTGACTGATATGGTAAGCCATAATCGAATAAAGCAACTTTTAGATAAAAAGGCTGAGGTTTCTGAAATCAGCAGAATGTTAATCGAAGAGGCCTTAATAAACGGCGGTAAAGACAATGTGACAGTAATTGTGGTTAGAGTCGAGAGGTTTAATTATATTCCGGGTATTTTTAGAATATGGAGCAGACATGAAAACATGTCTGCCAAATAAAGTGAAAAGCAGCCAGTGATATAGCGCATTCATCTAAATTGTTGGTCGGGAGGAAGAGGATATGGCGGACAACCAGGACGACATCTACAAATACCAGCCTTTATGGGAAAACTGGTCCATTGACATGCCCATTGGCAAGGGCAGCTTCGGCAGTGTCTACAAAATATCCCGGGAGG
>CAZYJA010000192.1:0-5794 GCA_964647245.1 uncultured Syntrophomonas sp.
GTGTAGGACAGTCTTGTTCGGGCTCCAAGCACTTGTAACACGCATTGCAGGGTTTGATTTTTAACTCCGTTAGACGAATCAATTCACGCTGGCAATCCTGGGGAATATGGCTCATGATCTCTTTAACCAGAATCTCACTATTACCCAGTTTTCTTTGGGATATTACTAATCCCAGAACTTTCTTCACCATATTAGATTCCTCCCCCAAGTCCTGCTTAAGGACATTATCAATAACAACTCACTCATTCTTGCGGTCATTGCCATGAATTAGCCTGATAAACTCGCGCCCGCCGGTGGTGTCAACAGTGTTAGTAATCGGCTAATACCTCCTTCACTACTGACATCATGACTGCCAAAACATGACAGGTATCCAAACGTATTCCAATGCGTTTTTTATTCTGCACTGATTAAATTATACTACTGAGTTCATTAAATTTCTTCCTCAGCTCACTCCCCTATTCTGCCATCGTCTCCAGAAGTATAGCCGCAAAACACATCCTAAACATTTGCTTATGATATAAACAGTTATAAATTATGCGTATTAGTTGTATAAATAGGAACTTTTGGTCAGCATACCCATTCCACTCTATATATTATTGCTTGCAAAAATGATACAATTTGCTAGGTCGTTTCTATAATTATTATAAGGCAGGATATTTAACAATGGATCTAAGAACCCTTCAATTAGGCGAGAAAAAGGTTTCCCAGCTTTTATGGCAGTTTTCGGTACCGGCCATTATCGGGATGATGGCTAATTCCCTCTATATGATCATTAACCGTTTGTTTGTGGGCAATGTGGTCGGAGCAGATGCTATTTCAGGCATGTCAGTTACTATGCCCATTTCTTTCATACTCATGGCTTTCGGAATGCTGGTTGGTATCGGGGCCGGCTCACTCATCTCAATTCGTCTGGGCGAGCAAAAAAAGGAGGAAGCCGAACAAATTCTGGGCAATGCATTCACCCTGCTGCTGGTTATTGCGGTGGTGCTGTCAGCAGGATTGTTGCTGTCCCTTGATTATCTCTTAACCAGTTTTGGAGCCAGTCCGGACATTTTACCTTATGGACGCCAATTTATCAGCATTATTATTATAGGATCAATATTTCAATTTATCAGTTTCGGGCTGGGGTCTACCATTCGTTCAGAAGGCAATCCCCGCATTTCTATGAACATAATGCTAATTAACGCCGGCTTAAATATTGGGTTGGATTTTATTTTTGTATATATCCTCAATCTGGGCATGCCAGGTACAGCAGTCGCTACCGTCATTTCGCAGGCAATCTCAGCTTTCCTGGTTATACGGCACTTTCTGGGTTCTGCCAGTGTTCTAAAGCTGAGGCTAAAGAATCTTCCTTTGCGTATCCATTTTATAATATCTATTTTCTCGATTGGGATGGCCCCATTTTCAATGCAACTGATTGCCAGCGTAATTAGCATTATTTTTAACCAAGGCCTGGCCAGTTATGGTGGAGATGCCGCCATTGGTGCGTTTGGTATCGTCAATACTATCACCATGTTTATTCTTATGCCTATATTCGGCATCAATCAAGGTGCTCAGCCAATTATCGGTTTCAACTATGGAGCCAAAAACTATCAACGGGTTAAAGAAACTCTTATTCAGGCAATCATTTGGGCAACTATCATTGTTACGGGCGGATATGTTCTGATCCAATTTTTTGCATTACAGCTGATGGGTGCTTTTACTTCTGATCTTGATTTGGTTCAAATTGGCGCCCAGGGCATGCGGATATTTTTGATTTTTTTGCCTATAATTGGTTTTCAGATTGTCAGCGCCAATTTCTTTCAGGCCATTGGCCAGGCACTTACTTCAATGATCCTCAGCATGCTGCGCCAGGTTATCGTTCTTATTCCGTTATTACTTATTCTTCCCAACTTCTTTGGGTTAAACGGAATTTGGTATGCAGCGGCAGCCTCAGATCTAATTTCATCGAGCGTTACTGGAATTGTCTTGTTCTACCAACTGCGCAAGCTGGGAATAAGCACTGAGCTGGCAAATACTTGATGCTTGGCCTGCATTTCCATATATAATTCCCTTACCTGTTCTACATTCTAAACCTGCATAATATTGAACTGCAATTACCTCTCTTGATCCCTACATATTAGCCAATATCCTGGCGAGTCACACAAAGATCACTTTGATTTATTGGTTTATCAATTAACCCAGTATTTATCGCAACAGTATTTATTTCTTGAATAATTGATTTGAAAATGATCAAACTAAAGAAAGTACTAGTTCAAATAATTTTGATAAGGGAGGTAATTATGATAGGAACATCTGGGAAGGCAAGCATTATGAACAATACTGATGAAAAATTTCCATTGGATATGAGTCCCCAGAGTGCTGGCGCTATAGATCTGTCTGATGATGATATACTGGACATGTTTCTTATATCTCAATATTAGAGCCATTATGGTTGTTAAGAACTGCGGAAGAAGTTTAATCAGCCGATGAGTAAAATAGGAAGGTGATGTTGAGCATTTATCTCAATCATCCCTTCATTTTTATCATTTTTCAGTAAATCCTTGACCTTAGGCAGTAAAGGCACTAAAACTTGTGTCCTTAGGAAACTTGGCTATCTATTATATTTACTACGAACTAGTTATTGATATATGATAATATACCGTTTGCGATAGCTTCGGCTGCGCGGTTTTTAAAATCATTGGTTTTCAATAAAGCTTCTTCATTAGGATTACTTATAAATGCCACCTCCACCAGCGCAGAAGGCATCATGGTATTTCTTAATATCGCTAAGTTACCTTCTTTTACCCCTCGATTCTGGGTTTGCAGCTTTTCAACCAGTTGGGTTTGAAGAAGCTGGGCCAACCTGAACCTTTCATCCCGTTGTATATGGAGGCCGGTATTATCTAGCGGTGCATAATAATAGGTTTCGGTTCCCCGGGGAGCAGACAGAATATTAGCATTATTATGTATAGATACAAAAAGGGTGGCGTTAAGCTTATTAGCTATATTACTGCGCTCTTCCAAACCAACATAACTATCATCATTGCGGGTGTACTCTACCTTAATGCCCTGTTGTTCAAGTAATTTCCCTACCTGCAGAGTTATCATCAGATTAACGTCTTTTTCTTTAAGCTGTCTTCCCAGGGCACCCGGATCTTGTCCGCCGTGGCCGGCATCTAATACTATTAATTTGCGGGGTGGAGATACCGGGGGAGTTGGCGTCGCTTCCGAGCTTTTTATGTAAATACACCTTGTATCATTATCCCAGGTTACCTCGGCCCCAAAGGCTTCACCCACAAACCGCAGCGGAGCTAAAGTCCGGTTGTTCACAATCTTGGATGGAACCTCCAGATGATAAGCTTGGCCATTGACCGTCGCGGTGTCCGAGTTCAATGGCAATATGACTTCGATATCACCTTGGCGAGCTGTAACTACATAGGTCTTGCTATTCCAGTTAACTGTTGCTCCCATGGACTCAAATATAGCCCGGAGTGGTACCAATATACGATTATTTTCTATAATCGGGGGTACCTCGAAATCCAACTGCTTACCATTCAGAATAACCTGGGGAGGGCTGAGCGGGTTATCCTCGGAAGCACTGGCCATCGATGGCCCTATAAGAAAAGATGATAATATCAGCACAGCTAAAATTAAGCATATATTAATTGGGTTGGTTTTAATTTTCACACACAATCCTTTTCACAATATAGTTCTTTTATCTATTTCGACATTTATCGTTTTTTTCCTGCTCGCAGATATGGTAAATAGAGCCAGATCCATATTTATTACATCTGGTTTGTGATCAGTAACCCCTAGATTTGTTAGCTGCTTTTAATTTTTGTATATTTACCCATTTATTTGGATACAATTTATGGTAATAAGCTTAGGGAGGTTTATGATGGTTATTTCCTTATCTGATTTTAATAAGCTGGCTGAGAAAGACAAGCAAAAAACTCTGCAGGATTTGAAACAACAAGTAGGTGTCAGCGGAATTGTAAAGGCCTGGGATATATCGAGATCAAAGGCGTACAGCATGCTGCGGGAATTCAATATTTCTATTAATACGAAAGCGATCCGACCTTCGAATTCGAAAAAAGCCGACCAAAATACTGATACGTCTGCCGGGCAAACTGATGAAAAGAAAGACAAAAGCAAGCCCAAGCTGGGAAAAGTCCCACCCAACTCTGCCTTAACTGTCGAGACTACTGATGACTCCAAGTTCTACCTCAGTCTGGAAACCCAAGGCACTGCCCCGCTGATCAATGATACGATCCAGGCTCTTCTAGCATCAGGAAAATTGTCAAACGCGAACTTTCATCTCAATATAACTATACAAGAGATTTAGAGGCCATAACTATAAAAATATTTCAATAAAATTGCCAGTCGACGATTTAAGTTATCGACTGGCAATCTGTTTATTTTGATTAGTCTTAATCGAGACTAATTACCAACTACCGTCCCCAATAAGTACTCTTGTTCTTTATAATTTTCTCTGCATCCATAACCATATTATCAAGCAATTCTTTGCATGAAATCACATCTTTAATTAGACCTACAGATTGTCCCACCATAAGGGCAGCGTTATTTACATTTCCATTTTGCCAGGCTTTTTTCACTCTTTGCCCACTCAAGAATGGGAAGAGTTCGTCCATTTTGGCACCTTTTGCTTCTAGATCAAGGATCTCTTTGGTAAGGTCATTGATTAATGCCCTGCCCTGCAAATTTACGCTTTTACAGATAAGGGTTGTATCCTGTTCCTGTCTGCGAATTATTTCTTCATATATGTTGTTATGTACATTGCATTCTTCAGTATTAATAAACCTAGTTGCCATCATTACTCCCTCTGCCCCCAAACACAAGGCAGCAGCGAGGCCTCTTCCATCTGCTATTCCTCCAGTAGTTACAACGGGAATTTTAACCGACTCTGCAATCCGGGGTGTTAATACCATAGTAGTAACATCATCATTTAATGGGTGTCCACCTTCTTCTATACCTGCGGCAAAAATTCCATCGTATCCGAGTTTTTCAATATTTATGGCATGGCGTACGGCACCTACTTTATGGAATATCTTCACTCCTGCCTTATGTACCATATCCAGGTATTTGGTAGCCGGGGAACCGGATACTTCTATAGCTGTCACTTTTTCCTCACAACAAACCCGGAAAAAATCATCATAGGTCTCCATCGTTATGCGGAAAGAAGGCAACAGGGTAATGTTCACTCCAAAAGGTTTATTTGTTAATTCCTTGGTTTTCTTGAGGGCTGTCCTAAGTGCTTCTCCGCTATCGTAGTTGCCAGCAGTAACATTACCCAGACCGCCGGCATTAGATATGGCTGCGGCCAGTTCCGGTTTTGCGAGCCACAACATGCCACCACAAATTATCGGGTACTTAATACCCAACATTTCCGTTATTCTGGTTTTCACATTACCAACCTCCTAATTCGGTAGTCACTTGGCTTTTTAAATATCTTGGAATAACGATGCCTCATGGTTAATTAGTTGCTACGATAATCTGCCTTTAACCTAGAGCTTGCTTGAGCTCTGGAAGCACTTCTTTAAGATCAGCGATCAACACATAATCCGCCATTTGGTTCATATAGGCTTTCTCATCATTATTTACAGATACTATTACTTTAGCCTCACGTATTCCTACATTAAACTGCACCTGTCCTGATACTCCCAGTATTATTGCTAGTTCAGGTTTGCAAATCTTGCCGGATAAGCCTACAATTCTTTCTTCTCCCAACCACTTCTTATCGGTTGCTACCGGTTTTGAGCAGGCTACTTCTCCCCCCAAAGTGTCAGCTATG
>CAZYJA010000193.1:0-5785 GCA_964647245.1 uncultured Syntrophomonas sp.
GAGGATTCTACGGATGTTCTGCCAGTAGATACTTTGGCTGTGAGACAGTGAGTGACATTCACCATGTATCATATAATTGAGAACCTAGCACTTTTTCAACAAAGACGTTTACCAAATGCGCATCAAACTGAGTGCCGGAATTTTTTCTAA
This sequence comes from uncultured Syntrophomonas sp., assembly GCA_964647245.1. Taxonomy (GTDB): domain Bacteria; phylum Bacillota; class Syntrophomonadia; order Syntrophomonadales; family Syntrophomonadaceae; genus PHAA01. Next base: position 151 of record CAZYJA010000193.1, read on the forward strand.
GCTCGGTTATAGCTGCTTCAACCGGGGAACAGTTTCGATAAGCTCGGGCACTGGTTATTGCATCGTAAGCATCGGCTATGGCAATAATTCGAGATTGAATAGGTATCTCTTCTGCTCGCAAACCCTTCGGATACCCCTTTCCATCAACCCGTTCATGGTGGGCCAAAACATATTCCGCTAAATCGCTCATATTATGGACAGCGCCTAAAATCCGATAACCTACCTCGGGATGCAATTTGAGTTCGAGCCATTCATTTTCGGTAAGGTTGTCAACTTTATTGAGTATCGCTTCACTGGTTGCTATTTTCCCTATGTCATGCATCAAACCAACTGTTTTCAGCTCATTAACTTCTTTATCAGTCATGCCTAACGCGATCCCCATCGCTTCACAAATCTGGCTGACTCTCTGGGAATGCCTTTCTTCCCTCTTATTCTTTTCATGTAAGGTCTTAATAATTACATAGATGGTATTACCCAGCGCACTGGGATTTTCAAACAACTTGCGCCTGTTCATGTCATTTTCAGCTCTTTTAAGGATATCATTAATGTCTTCTGGCATCTCATTTTTGGTAGCAACTCCAAAAGAAATAGACAACTTAACCGCTCGGTTTTTTTCGGTATTGGAACTTTTGCGGATATTCTTTATTATCGCTTCTGCTTCCCTGGCTTTCGTATTACCCATCAATACTAGAAATTCGTCTCCGCCGATCCTGGCAATGAAGTCCCCCGGGCGAAAATTTTTTTTCAGGATTTCAGCCGTTCTAACTAGTTGGTTATCTCCAGCCTTAGACCCGAAGGCATTGTTAATCATATTCAATCCATTGATATCCGCCAGTACAATGGTAAGGGGAAGATTGACTTCGTTATCCATATTTTGAATTCTCTCTGCAAAACTAATGCGATTATATAACCCGGTAAGGTAGTCATGCATACTTAAATATTTGTATTTTTCCTCGGCTAGTTTTCGTTCCACTATTTCTTGCTGCAGTATTTTGGTGCGCTCCTCAACCAACTTTGTTAGTCGTTCTTCCTGGGTTATCCGCGCTAGGTTGGCTTGCTTAATTTTGGCCATGGTAAGGGTTTGGGCCATTAACTCTACTTCATCCAATGGTTTGCTTAAGAATCCTTCTGCTCCAGCTTCCAGAGCTTGGTAGCGGAGAAATCGATTAGTTTTCAATGCGGTGAGAAAGAGTACTGGAATCACCTGGAGGTTCTGATCCTGCTTCAGTGTGCGGCAAACTTCGAAGCCATCCATACCTGGCATGACGATGTCAAGTAAGATAACGTCTGGATTTGCTTGCTTCGCAATTTCCAGCCCTTGGGGTCCATTCAATGCCGTTAAAAGGGTAGCCTGCGGAAGCACTTCCATCAAGACTGCCTTCAAAGTAATCAGATTATCCCGGTTGTCATCAATCGCCAGGATTACCACATTTTCAATCAGCATTCAGACTCCTCCTGATAACTTCTAATAAGGCTATTTCTTCAATCGGTTTAGCTACATAGCCGTCGAATCCGCGAGCCATTATATCCTCTCGGTCCCCGCTCATGGCTCGGGCCGTCAAAGCTATAACTGGTATGTGTTTTAACTCCTGCTTCCCTTTAATTACTTCCAGGGCTTGGAACCCATCCATATTAGGCATGGATAAGTCCATCAAGATTAGATCGGGGCAATGCTTAAGGGCTTGCTTAATACCCACCTGACCATCGGGTGCTTCTATAATGTCATAGTTTTTGTGCAGCAGTGCTTTCACAGTTGTCATGTTATCCAGGTTATCTTCCATCACCAATATTAACGGCCTTCTGGATACCCGAATACTTGGTTCGATTAGGGCGGCCTGCTCCCAACTAGCCTGACTAACTAAATTTTTCACTGCTTCCAGCAGTTCTTTTTTATCAATAGCTCCTTTTTGAATCAATTGGGTTACATTGTTACTCTTCAGAAACCTCAATTCATCCTTCGTAATATGCTTAGCCGTAAGTATTAACACCGGTATTTGAGCGCTCCTCTCGACACTTCTAATCGTTCTTAATACTTTAAAGCCATCCATTTCGGGCATCATTAAATCTAATATCACTCCATCAGGCTGAATCTGATCGATATATTCAAGGGCTTCTTTACCATTGGTGACGGCTTTTATTTGATACCCTTGATCAGATAGTATGTCTTTTATCTGAATAATGGCGGGTTCACTATCTTCCACCAACAATATCTGTTTGGCCTGGCCACCAGTTTGGCTGTTAAAGTCCAATGTATTTATATCAGCTCGATATGATCTAAAATCACTCACTTCATCGTTGGTTTGCAAACGGATGGCCCGCGGCAGCTTAATGGTGAAAACGGAGCCTTGCCCTATTGTGCTTTCTACATCGATGCGAGCACCTAACAACTGGGCATATTTCTTGGCAATGGCCAGGCCAAGCCCTGTGCCTCCGCTTTTTTTGGATGGACTGTCATCTGCCTGACGGAATTCATCAAAAATAAATTTTAAATGTTGGGGGGCAATCCCTATCCCGGTATCACGGACCGCTATATGAAGCTCATCATTTAATAACGCTGAACTAATCTCCACTTTTCCTTCATCGGTGAATCTTATGGCATTGCCAAGTATATTCTGGAGAATATGCCTGCATTTAGGCATGTCACTGATAATGTCGGGCAGATTGAGGGAAACCTTATTAATCAAAGTGATCCCTTTCTCCTGGGCCTGGGGATCGATCGCCTCCACAATCTCACCGATCACTTGCTGAATGCTAAACCGACTCAGGCTTATTTCCTCTTTGCCTGACTCAACCCGGGATAAATCCAGAATGTCATTAACCAGAGCCAAAAGATTTTTGCCGTTTCTCTCAATTACTTCCAGGTAGCTGTATTCTTCATCAGGAATGGTGCCTCGTAAACGACGATTCAGAACTGAAGTTAACGCAATAACCGAGTTGAGCGGAGTGCGCAGTTCATGACTCATATTGGATAGGAAAGAACTTTTAAGCTTACTCGCTGCATCCAGTTGTTTTTTCTGCATCTCCAGCTCAATATTTTGCTCCGCCAGTTCATCTCTCTGCACCGCCAATTCCTTGGCCTGCCCCTCAAGTTCCTGATTGGTTTTTTGCAGTTGGCGCGTAAAATTACTGATTTGCTGAGCTGCCAACTTACTGTTAAGGTGGGCTGACACCTCGTACAAAAGACTATTTAGTAATCGTAGCGCAGGTGCCGAATAACTATTCCAGCTTGCCAAAGAGATTATGCCAATAACATTAGATTTGGTCAGGATAGGCAGGCTAATTATCTCCTTGGCTTTAAAGTCACCGCTTACTGCCGAAAAAGTGATCTGGGCTTCAACCGGTATATCAGTCAGGTGCACCAGCTGTCCAGTTGCCAGAACTGCCCCAAACTCTCCTTCCCGCCTCGCAGCGGAAAAGGAACTGTGATTTTCAACTTCTAATCCAATCGACTCATAATGTTCAAATCGAGACTGCTCTTCATTTAGAAAATATATGGCACCTAACTGGGAATCAGTAAAACTTAGCAGTTGCTGCAACAAGTCCTGACAGAAGGGACGCAATTCGTTATGCTGCAAGATCGCAGATGATATATGATTCAGGTTATCTTTATGTAACATCTCTCTTTCAACGGTTTCGGCCATGGAATTAAAAGCTGCTGCAAGTGACCCATATTCGTTGGCGGAAATGTATCGACTTCTGGAATCCAGTTCACCCCTTTGCAAAGCTTCGGTGGCAGTCGTCAGTTCTTTAAGGGGAGTTACAATCCCTTTTCTCAGAAAATAACCAATACCAAGCAATAGCAACAGGGTAATGATTAGCATAGCGGTTCGTTGAATTAGAACCTTATCTTTATTTATTTGGGCTTCACGATAGAATTGGTCGCCTTTGTCTTGAGCAAACACTCCTACTTTATTGATACTACTTATTACTATGTTGGCCTGTGCTCCACCGGGACCCCCAGATTCTACCCGTTGCCTGGCCGCATCGATTTGCCCTGCTCGCAGTAAACGGATGGTTTCAGTGCGGATGGTTTTCCACTTGGCCATTGCATCATTAACTTCATCGATATCTTTTGAAGGGCCCAGATAACTGTTGTAAATAATCTTTATTTGCCGGTTAGCATCGGCTTCATAAGCGTCTACCTCCAGAATTAGCCGATTCATTTCCGGTTGGCTCCCTTCCATAACCAAATGAATCATATCTTTGTGTATGGAAACAACATCCACTTGCAGGGCACCTAATGCTCTGCGTACGGTCAGCGGATGCTCATATAAATTCTTGGTATTATTCCATAAAGCGTTTTCGGTTATCAATGAGCTTATTGTCAGTCCGGCTATTAATAGAAAGACTACTCCTAAGGCTGTACGAAGCTGATAGGCAATTTTAATATTTTTTAGTTTCATCAGGGTGTTCAACTCCTATCTTCTGGTAAACAGACGCCGGGGGAGCAACCATATGCAATTCCCTTATACTGGCAATTGTGTGCTTTTCAGTTTCACCGGTAATGAAATAACCATTGGCCGAAAGAGCTCGAATAATTTTCTGCAAAATAAACTGCTGATGTTCAGGCTGGTAATAATACAACAGGTTGCTGCAGAAAATGAGATCGAAATCTCCAAATATACTCTCCTGAGGATTACATGTATACTTATCTAGCAAATCATAATATGAAAAGGTTATATGTTGTTTCAGCCGGGGCGCAATCTTATAAGTTTTGTTTTCTTCGACAAAGAATTCTTTTACATCTTTGATGCGCAAATTTTGCATCAACTCTTCTTGGTATTTACCCTTGGCAGCCAAATTCAGACTTGAATGCGAAATGTCGGTAGCAATGATGCGATAGGGCACTTTATGGCCCTGATAATTCTTGGCCATGTCCAGCAACATGGCAACAGAATAGGCCTCCTGGCCATATGCGCAGCCAGCCGACCATATTCTTAGTTCACTATCCACCGGTTTCTCCATAATTAGTTTGGGTAGTATCCATTGACCGAGAAGTGCAAATGCGAGGGGGTTTCTAAAAAATTCACTATAATTAATGTTCAATGACCTAAGGAGATTTTTGGCTTCTGCAGCGTTGTTGGACAAATAGAGGCTATAGTCTGAAGGATTTTTAATTCCAATTGCTGCAAGTCTATAATCGATCAATTTCAGCAAAAAGGATTCGTCATACACGGAAATATCCATTGCATAGACATCTTTCATTACCTGAGAGACTTGTCCCACAATCTTTGTCATACTAAACCTCCAGGTTTATTAACCTATCCGCGCATAATAATATCCCCAATAACGAAATCGCCACCATTATAATCTATCTTTCGATTCAATGCAACAAATTCTGGAAGAGTTGAATTATGACCTTTTATAAGTGACTAGTAGTTCATTTCAGCTCCATTCTTTCCCTAAAACTCTTTCCACAAATACCTTGGCAATATCAGGATCAAATTGAGTTCCGGCACTTCTTTTAAGGTCCTGGAGCGCAATTTCCTCATTTAAAGCCTTGCGATAAGGTCTATCGCTGGTCATAGCCTCATAGGCATCGGCGATGGCAATAATCCTGGCCTGCAAAGGTATCTCATCCCCTTTTAACCCATTGGGGTACCCCTTCCCATCCCATCTTTCATGATGCGCCAGG
>CAZYJA010000194.1:0-5778 GCA_964647245.1 uncultured Syntrophomonas sp.
AGGTGGAAAGAGATATACTGGCAAGCCTGGGTTATAAATTCCACATGATAATTCTAGAAGCTCCGGATTCCAATGCCTATGAACTTATTAAACAGATTAAAGCGCTGGGGGAAAATGTTTCCTTTTGGGAGGCAGTTAAAGCCATTAGATATGGTTGGAGCAAGCTTAACGCGCTGGAATTATTAGAAAAACAATTTGACTATTATTTACCACGCGCCCGGAATAAAGAGCGGGTAGAAAAAATATATGATGACGCGGTGCTGGATATTGACCGGGCCAGGACCAAAACCAAGGCCCAGGCAGCTGCGGAGCAAGCCATAAAAGCTATGAGCCGGTTGGATCAAAAAGGGGAAACACCCTTGAAAATAGGGATTGTAGGAGAGATCTATACCTTGTTCGAACCAGCGGTCAATTATGATATATTTCGCCTATTGGGCAGGATGGACGTAGAGGTCAGTCGATCCGCATATTTAACGGATTGGATCAATGACCATATTTTAAAGGGACATGTTAAAAAGTCCACCCGTAATAAGTTGATAGCCTGCGCCAAACCCTATCTTAATTATGAAGTTGGTGGGCATGGTCTGGAAACCGTAGGCAATACGGTTAATTATGCGAGACTGCATCATGATGGGATCATTCAGATAGGACCTCTAACCTGTATGCCGGAAATAGTAGCCCAGTCAATTATTCCCAGCGTAAGCGAAAATGAGGGGGTACCCTGTATGACTTTATGGTTTGATGAGCTTTCTGGAACCGCTGGGCTAAGCACCCGATTAGAGGCCTTTGTCGACATGGTGCACCGCCAAAAATTACGGGCGGGCAATCACATAAAGGGGGCATAAACGATGGACTGTTATCTGGGAGTAGATATTGGTTCGGTAAGTAGTAATCTGGTATTGATCGACAACCAATGCAGGGTAATCGAGAAAATCTACCTGCGTACCCAGGGGAACCCGGTTAAAGCCGTAAGAGAAGGATTTGCAGCTTTAGGGGAGGGGGTGGCCAGGAAGGGTATTGTTATCAAAGCCGTCGGAACCACCGGCAGCGGTCGGTATTTATCAGCCGTGTTGCTCGGGGCCGATGTAGTCAAAAATGAGATTACGGCTCATGCTGTGGCGGCAGCCCATTTATATCCAGAGGTTAGGACTATCATTGAAATCGGTGGTCAGGATTCGAAAATGATCATTCTTAAGAATGGAATAGTCAACGATTTTGCCATGAACACAGTTTGTGCAGCGGGGACTGGATCTTTTCTGGATCAGCAAGCATCCCGTTTAAATATCGACATAAATGATTTTGGGCAGAAGGCCGCTCTATCCCAACAAGCGGTTCGAATAGCCGGACGTTGTGGAGTTTTTGCGGAATCTGATATGATTCACAAACAGCAAATGGGTTATCCCATGGAAGATATAATTATGGGTCTATGTGAAGCCTTGGTCCGGAATTATTTAAATAATGTGGGCAAGGGTAAGAAAATAGAAGGCCCGGTCGTTTTCCAGGGCGGAGTAGCTGCTAACTCGGGATTGCGCAAAGCTTTTGAAAAGATATTGGGCCTGCCCATTAAGATTCCCGAGCATTATGATGTGATGGGAGCTATTGGCGCTGCCATGTTAGCTATGGAAAAAATGCAGCGCGGTAGAGGGGTTACTCAGTTTAAGGGTGATGCATTTGTGTTGCAGGGGTGTTTTAAAACCAGCAGTCATGAATGCCAGGGCTGTCCCAATATATGCGAAGTAGTCTGTATTAAACGTGACCGGGAGGTATTGGCTTACTGGGGAGACCGCTGCAAAAAGTGGGAAAATAGTCTAAATGAGAAAACCCAGGCCAATTTGAGCGTGGTATAATGGGCCTATTATTATAAGGGGAGGAATTGGGGATGGATACTACAACAAATACGGCTGATAATAAACTGGTAGTATTATGGACCAGTCCTGACAAAGAAGTTGCTGATCGAATGGTTTTTATGTATGTCCTTAATTCTAAATTGAGGGGATGGTGGGACCAGGTTACCCTGATTGTGTGGGGACCATCGCAAAAATTAATTTGTGAGGACGAGGAGCTGCAGCTATATTTGGCCAAGCTAAAGGAAGTCGGGGTGGAATTACTTGCCTGCATAGCTTGTGCGAATAGCTACGGCCTAACCGCTGACTTGGAGAAACTGGGCATAGAAGTAAAATCCATGGGCCAGCCATTGACTGAACTGTTAAAAGGAAATTCCAAGGTGATAACTTTCTAACCAATATTACATAATCTTATCCAAATGGTATTGCGCGGCAATTAAAATGGCTACCTTATGAACCTGACGAAGATTAAGTGCACTTCGCGATCCATTTATTCCCCAGGGCAACGTCGGGCCAAATGTGGAAATGTACCGATGAGATAATGCCAGGGTTAATTAGGTTGAAACTTGGCAGTAACCTGTGATAAAATCAAGGCGGTATATATAACCTTTATTAGTTGAGAGGAGAGAAGTAGAGATGAGCAGAGAAGAGTTAACTAAGTTTATTTTACCGGAGGAACAAATACCTAAGTTTTGGTACAATGTGCAGGCCGATATGCCTACGCCTCTGGCACCCGGGCTCCATCCCGGAACCAAACAACCCCTGGGGCCAGCTGATCTGGCACCGCTGTTTGCTATGGGATTGATTGAGCAGGAAGTGTCTACCGAGAGGTATATTGAGATCCCGGCTGAAGTCAGGGAATTATACAAAAAATGGAGACCATCGCCCTTGTTTCGGGCCCGTGGCCTGGAGAAGGCTTTGGATACGCCTTGCCGCATTTATTATAAATACGAGGGCGTTAGCCCGGTGGGAAGCCACAAACTTAATTCGGCCCTGCCGCAGGCTTTTTACAATAAGATTGAAGGTATCAAGCGACTTACCACTGAAACCGGAGCTGGACAGTGGGGTACCGCATTAGCTTTGGCATGCAAGCTTTTTGATTTGGAATGCATGGTTTACATGGTGCGGGTAAGCTATAATCAGAAACCCTACCGCAGAATAGCTATGGAAGTATATGGGGGCAAATGTGTGCCCAGTCCGAGTAATCTGACGGAGTCGGGACGGGCCGAGTTGGCGAAAAATCCTGATGCCAACGGGACCCTGGCTATCGCCATTAGTGAAGCTGTAGAAGATGCCCTGAAGAGAGAAGACACCCATTATTCATTAGGCAGCGTGTTGAATCATGTTTGTTTGCACCAGACCATTATTGGTCAGGAAGTAAAGCTGCAAATGGAGATGGCAGATGATTATCCGGACGTGGTTATCGGTTGCTGCGGTGGCGGAAGTAATTTTGCGGGCATTGCCTCCCCATTTATTCCCGATAAATTGGCCGGGAAAAAAGTGCGTCTCCTGGCGATTGAACCAGCCGCCTGTCCGACCTTGACCCAAGGAGTATTCGCTTATGATTATGGCGATGTAGCCGGATTTACCCCGCTTTTGAAGATGTATACCCTGGGTCATGACTTTAACCCGGCGGGAATTCATGCGGGTGGACTTAGATATCATGGTGACTCTCCGTTGGTAAGTCAGCTCTATCATGACGGGCTTTTTGAAGCCCGGGCAGTTTTGCAAAATGGTATTTTTGAAGCAGCTCTGCTGTTTGCTCAGACCGAAGGTATAGTACCTGCGCCGGAGTCTGCTCATGCCATCCGAGCAGCTATTGATGAAGCTTTAAAGGGCAAGGAAGAAGGGGTTTCCCGAGCTATCGTGGTCAACATCAGCGGGCATGGTCATCTGGATTTAAATGCTTATGACAACTATCTTAGCGGGCATACCGAGGATGTAGAACTTAATAATGCTCAAATTCAGGCTAGTTTGCAAACTTTGCCGACCATATAAAAAAGTAATGAATTAGAGACCTTGACCCGGATATCTCTCGCAGGTATCCGGGTTTTCGTTAATAGGGGGCTATGATGATAAAGGACAAGTTTAAGCGTTTAGCCATGATTGCCGATATGGTAATAAAAGGTGAAAAAGTGGCTGATATAGGTGCGGATCACGCCTTGTTGCCTATATACCTGGTGGAGAACCAGATTGCCCCGCAGGTAATCATTGGCGAGCTAGGTGATGGTCCCTATCGAAGAGCTTGTCAAGCGGTGCAGGCGAGTGCTTGCCAAAATCGTATTGAGCTGCGCCAGGGCAACGGGTTGCAGATTTTGGGTTATGGTGAAGTAAAGAGTGTCGTTCTGGCTGGTATGGGTGGGGATACCATGGTAGATATCCTGACTTATGACCGGCAAAAGGCCCTTAGTTTTGAGCGGTATGTTTTTCAACCTATGAGTAAAGCTCAGGTGTTAAGGCAGCAATTGGCCGCCTGGGGATGGAGTATTGAAGCAGAGCGTTTGGGCCGTGAAAATGGACGTTTCTTTCAGGTTATTGCCAGTCGGCCTGCCCATAGTATTTACACCTTAACGGATTTGGAAATGGAATTAGGTCTGGCCCTAAAAGCTGAGGATGAATTGCACCGGGAATTTATTACCCAATATTTGCAAAAACAGCGTCGGATATATGCCAAACTCCAGGCCTCTGCCTTACAGGATCGGAACCTAGTATTAATTGAAGATTGTCGCCGAAAAATAGAACGATTGGAGGAGATATTGGGTGCGAGTAAAGGTTAAAGACGTGGTGAAAATTATAGAGTCGTTTTTCCCGGTTCATTTGGCCGAAAGTTGGGATAATGTAGGGTTGCAAATCGGATCATTGAGCTCCCCCGTTAATAAAGTGCTGGTGACCCTGGATATGGATCAGGAAGTGCTGCAGCATGCCATTCTGCACAAGGCTGACCTGATTATTACCCATCATCCCCTTTTTTTTGCCGGGGTAAAATCCATAAATTATGATCAGCCTCAGGGGTTGTTGCTGAAAGGCATTATGGAGGCAGGAATTACCGTTTATTCCGCCCACACCAACCTGGATGCTGGAGTTCAGGGGCTGAATCAGATATTGGCTGAATATATTGGTTTGCATGATATAAAGCCTTTCGGCCCAGGCCATCAGGAGGCCCTTTATAAGCTGGTGGTGTACGTTCCCAAGGGGTACGAAGAAGCAGTTCGCCAAGCATTGCATGATGGGGGAGCAGGCAATTCGGAGAAATACGGTGATTGTAGCTTTAGATGTAAAGGAACCGGCTCATTTCGGCCCCTGGAAGGAAGCCAGCCGTTTATCGGGCAAGCAGGAGATTTGGAAGAAGTAGAAGAGTACCGATTGGAAACGGTGGTAGAGCCAGCTAAGTTAAAACCGGTCTTGCAGCAAATGTTAGCAGCCCATCCCTATGAGGAAGCAGCCTATGATATTTTTAAATTGGAGAACCAGGGATTGGTTTATAGTATGGGTAGAATCGGGACAACTGCCGATATGATGAGCCTAGGAGAATTATGTGCTCAGGTAAAAATGAGCTTAGGACTAGAGTTCTTGCGGGTAGTAGGAGATATGAACCGGCCGGTTAACAAAATAGCCGTAGTAAGCGGTTCTGGCGCCAGCCTCATAAAGCAAGCCTGGAACCAAGCCTGTGATGTTCTATTAACCGGGGATCTAAAATATCATGAAGCCAAGGAAGCCGAGGGTCTGGGACTGGCTGTGATTGATGCCGGGCATCAGGGAACGGAGCGCATTATGGCTGATTATTTACGGGATATTCTTAATCAGGAAAGAGTCAGGCAAGGATTGGAGATGGAAGTTATTAAGTTAATTGGGAGAGAATGTATTGTTACCGTTTAGTTATGAAAAGTTACTAAGAACCATTGCATACACCTTCTTACCAATCTGATATGAAATG
>CAZYJA010000195.1:0-5752 GCA_964647245.1 uncultured Syntrophomonas sp.
AATATAATTTGTTGTGTTTTTGGGTTTATAGGGAAATGGTAATTGTCGCACTACAGCATACTTAGCCTGGCACGACAGCATAATGTCTCACAAATAATCCTGGGTAAGCCCCTCCGTCCTCGATGGAGGGAGATATTATATGGTTCGGTAGTAGAAGATATTATTCGTGGATGTACCGGAATCGGGGTATTTATTGTTCCTGGAAATCCAACGCCGAAGGAACCGAGCGCAAAAGAAAATGAAGTATCTCCTCTCCGTGAAAAAGTCGGCTGGTCTTTGGCGCTTTCCTTATTATTAGTAGTTTTGGTAACGCTTACCGGAAAATTGTATGGCGATTATCTGGGCTTGACTAATATCGGGATGCTTTATCTTCTTCCCGTAGTTTTTGCTTCTGCCCGTCTAGGCGTATTGCCATCAATAATAGTGGCCCTTACTAGCGTATTAGTATTCGACATCGCTTTCGTTCCTCCAGTTTTGCGTTTAGCAGTAAATGACGCAAGATATTTGATCACTTTTGTGGTTTTCATGGTAGTGGCTTTAACTACCGGCAGCATGGCTGATCGTCTGCGCTTGAGAATGAAAGATGCTATTCATCGCGAAACTAGAACTAAAGCATTATATGACTTGGCCAGAGGGTTGTCGGCAGTCACTGACCTGGGTTTGTTAGCTAACAAAGTGGTCAGCCACATCTCTGACACATCTGATGCAGAGGTAGTATTGTACCTTCCGGAAGAAAATGGACAATTAAAAATCGTTGCAGCCAGCAATGCATTAAGCGACCTGGTGTTAGAACCAAACGAATCAAATGTTGCTGAATGGTCCTTTCGACATTCTCATCGCAGCGGGCTGGGCACCGATACCCTTGCCGAAGCCAAGGGTTTTTACCTACCAGTAAAGACCGAAGAAAAAATATTGGGAGTGCTGGGAGTTAAACCGGCCAAGCAATTTTTTACACCTGAACAAATCAATATTTTGGATGCCTTAGCCGATCTGGCTGCTCTAGCCATTACCCGCCTGGAGTTAGCTGCCAGGGCCAATAATATTAAGACCCTGGAAGAAAGTGAACGCCTTCGTGCTGCTTTGTTCAATTCTATTTCTCATGATATGAAAACACCTCTAGCTTCAATTCTGGGCGCAGTTTCCAGTCTTGTGGATGATGGTGATTTGTATAATCCTGATCAAAAGACGGCTCTCCTTTCCAGCATTAGACATGGAGCTCTACGCATGAATCGGGTGGTCTGCAACCTGCTTGATATGGCCCGTTTGGAAAGTGGGTTTATGCGTTTACATACTGACTGGTGTGACATACAAGATATTATTGGAGTAGCTTTGAGAGAGAATCGTGAAATATTACAAGACCATTGTGTAAAAGTTGAAATACCTGAGGTAATTAGCCTAATTAAAGCAGATTATGCTTTAATCGAACAGGTCTTAACCAATCTCCTGCACAACGCGGTCAAGTACTCCCCTGCCCATAGTGAGATATCGGTTATAGTAGCAGAAGAACAGAATGAACTCATGGTATCGGTGGCCGATCAGGGTAACGGTATAGCAACAACAGATGAGGAACGGATTTTCGAAAAGTTTTATCGTACTCAATCTACGAATAATGTTAGTGGAACCGGTTTGGGTCTTTCCATATGTCAGGGTATCATTGAAGCTCATGGGGGCAGGATATGGGCAAGCAGCAGACCTGGTGGCGGTGCCATGCTGATATTTGCATTACCAGTCCTTAATGAGGCCCCGCGCTCAGGGGATAACGAGCTGGAAGGTGGTTTTGATAATGGGTGCTAAAATTCTGGTCATTGATGATGAGGCCGAAATACGTAAACTCTTAAAAGTTGGGTTAACAGCCCACGGCTATGATATTTTGGAAGCTTCCAACGGCCGGGACGGAATATATCAAACTGCTATAAGCCGTCCGGATATAGTGATACTGGACATGGGGCTTCCAGACTTGGAGGGATTGGCTGTAGTTAGCCAAATTCGGGAATGGAGCCAAATTCCGATTATCATTTTGTCGGTTCGTGGGCAGGATGGTGATAAGGTAAATGCACTTGATTTAGGGGCTGACGACTACCTGACCAAGCCATTTAGTATGAGTGAACTAATGGCCCGTATCCGAGTTGCTATGCGCCATCAAGGAAACTTGAAAGACGAGCCGGTGATTCAAATTGGTGATCTTTGCATAGACCTTTCCCGACGCCAGGTGAAAGTTGCCGGAACTGAGATACACCTAACCCCAACAGAATATGACTTATTGAAAATACTAGTCTCCCATGCTGGTAAAGTGGTAACCCACCGACACATCTTGACCAACATTTGGGGAAATACTGGACAAGAAAACGCTCAATATCTACGTATTTATATTAGCCAGTTGCGACGAAAGATTGAAAGAGACCCCAATCAACCCAAATATATTTTAACAGAACCCGGTGTAGGATATCGTTTAGCAATACTCGATTAACGTTTTGCTGGTAAATTCATGCAGCGATAATATTGAAACCATTATGATTCTAGAAAACTCAGTTAATTAAGGCTTATACGAATTGATAATGATAATATCTAGGAGGAGAGGTATGAAAGAGAAACAGTTTGCAGTTATTGGTATAGGGCGTTTTGGTGAAAGCCTTATTAAAGAATTGACCCGGATGGGCCATGAAGTCCTGGCCATAGATGTTGATTTAGAAAGAGTTAACTATGCCGTTGATTTTGCTAGTCATGCGGTTCAGGCTGATACTATGGACGCTCAAGCCTTAAAAACTCTAGGCATTCGTAACTTCGATGCAGTCATTGTGGCGATTGGCGATAATATCCAGTCCAATATACTAACCACTATAGTTTTAAAAGAGCTGGGCGTGATAAAAGTCATCTCCAAAGCCAAAAATGCCATGCACGGTAAGGTTTTGGAGAAAATCGGTGCCGATATCGTAATATATCCGGAACGAGACGTGGCTATCAAACTAGCTCGTTCCCTGGTTTCACAAAATTTCGTGGAACAGATTAATCTTTCTCCTGATTACAGCATAATCGAAATATTTACCCCTAAACTATTTGCGAACAAAAATTTATCAGGTATAAATCTGCGGCAAAAGCATCGGGTTACGGTTTTAGCCATAAAGCGCGGAGAGAATATAATTGTCGCTCCAGGACCTGAGGAAAATATGCTGCAGGGAGATATTCTGGTAGTACTGGGCCACAATCAAGCCCTGGAAAAGTTAAGTGAGCTTGAGTAATTATGATTAACAAGAATAACGAAGTTGACAGTGTGACCAAGGAACCCATAAAACCAGCCCAACTACTAGTTTTGAGCTTTCTTGGTATAATTTTGATAGGGAGCCTTTTGCTTAGCACCCCCTGGGCAGTAAAAACAGGTCAGGTTGATTACCTGACCGCACTTTTCACGGCTACTTCAGCAGTATGCGTAACTGGATTGGTAGTTGTGGATACTGCCACCCACTGGACACAATTCGGACAGATAGTAATCCTTATCCTAATTCAAATTGGGGGCCTGGGGGTTATGTCCTTTGCCACCTTTTTCGCCCTGATATTTGGCTGGAAAATACACTTTCGGCACAGGCTGATCATGCAGCAGGCGATAAACCTGTCTTCAGTAGGAGGAATAGTAAAGATATTTCGCTACCTATTAATTGCCACTTTTTCAATTGAAGCCATTGCTGCTCTTATTTTAACGATTCACTGGACATCATTGCTGGGTTTTAAAAAAGCCTTGTGGTTTGGGATTTTTCATTCCATATCTGCCTTTAATAATGCTGGATTTGATTTATTCGGCAATTTTCGCAGCTTGACCCAATTTACTACCGATATTACCGTTAACATAGTCATTACCACCCTTTTCATTATCGGCGGGCTAGGCTTTGTAGTCCTATATGAGATCTTTCATTTTAAAAATAACGGTTCTCTGTCAGTGCATGCCCGGGTGGTGTTGATCACTACCGCTATATTGATTATAGCTGGCACAATCATATTGTTGGTTAGTGAATACAACCACGCCTTCAAGGACCTGCCCCTGGGAGGCAAGCTTCTAGCTTCTTATTTTCAGGCTGTGACTCCGCGTACGGCAGGTTTTAACACTATTGATCTTAATTCGCTATTCTTGTCCTCGCAGTTAGTCATCATGCTATTAATGTTTATCGGCGGCTCACCTGGTTCTACTGCCGGGGGAATTAAAACCTCGACCTTTGCCTTGCTGTGGATTGCTATCATTAGCTTACTGCGAGGTAAAAAGGATAACGAAATCTTTCATCGGCAAATCCCTAACAGCGATATGTACCTGGCCTTAACCATCGCATTACTATCAGGCTTTGCCATTATAATAATGACCTTCATGCTCTCCCTGACCCACCAGACTGATCTGAAACAAATCATTTTCGAAGTAGTATCGGCCCTGGGAACTGTAGGCCTTTCCTTAGGGTTAACTACCCAGCTTACCCCTTGTGAACAGCTTATTATTATCATTACTATGTTTCTGGGGCGGGTTGGCCCCCTTACCCTGGGCTTTGCCCTGGCTTATAAACGCAAACAACCTGAAATCCATTATCCAATCGGTAAAATTATGATTGGCTAGCTAGTGGGTTAATAGAAGACTCATTAAGACTTAAGTAAAAATTATCATCTTTACGGACTTGGTCCATTAATAGCTCTATCTGCTTAAATTCCGAGGCTCGGTATAGCAAACCCAGGTTTTTTCTGCAGAGTAAGTTTTATGCGCAGCATTTCGTTTAATAGCTGTTCGCGAGAAGTTGGAGCCGTATTGGGCCTATTACGCGAAAATTTGGATGAATGCAGGGAGATGGCTTCTACTGGAATGAAGGGGATGGTCCCTATTCATCCCTCGGTAATTTATGGAGTAGGGGTCTAGTCATGCAGGTTAGAATATATTACTGCGACGCTTAACCTCGACGTTGTTCACTAGCCTCTTAAACTCTAAAGTAGAAATCATCATCTTTACGAACGCGGTCCATCTGGATCAACCTTTTCAGATGATTGTGGACCCCTTGTTTATTAAAAAACTCCTGAAATTGGCTTAGCCTAGTTCTGGTGAATAAATGCTGAGCAGCTAAGCATGCCAATGTTTGCGGTACAGCCAGAGATTGCAGCAGCTTTTCTTCCCTTCGCAAGATTCGATCTCTATAAGCCAGAAAAGTTGCTTCCAGATCCTCGTCCATAGTTCCGTTGTGCCCACTAATGACCAACCTGGGCTGCAATTCCATACACTTATTGATAGAATCCAGGTAATCGGTCAAATCACAGCAAAGACAACCATACCAAGGGTTAATATCCCCGCTGATAAGTATACCACTCTCTTCCTCAAAGAATGAAATATGGCCGGCAGTATGTCCCGGGGTATGAATTACTTTCAGTCGAACCTTACCAAAATCCAAAATCTCCCCATCTTTTAATCCACGAGATATTGGCTTGGGCTCCAGTTTATAGGTTTCAATGAATAACTGACCTAACTTTTCACCGCCAAACTGATGAAATCCGTAGGTTTGTTGGAATACTTCCAGGGATTCGTTAGCAGTTTGCTCCAGTTCGTGACACCATATCTGGGCTGCTCCCAATTTTGGAGCACCCATGACATGATCATAATGGAAGTGAGTTAAAATCAAAACGTCCAATCCTTGCTGCTGAATCTGGGCAGCCAATTCGGGACCGCAACTAGCGTCTATAAGCACCCGTACTTGGTCATCAATCAGAGTGCAATTACAATATGGCGCATTACCATTTT
>CAZYJA010000196.1:0-5664 GCA_964647245.1 uncultured Syntrophomonas sp.
CTCACGGTCAGCCTTGTTGATAACAAATATATCCGCTACCTCCATTAGACCAGCCTTTAGAGCCTGAACTTCGTCACCCATGCCTGGAACCAGAACTACTATTATGGTGTGAGCGTGATTTATTATTTCCACCTCTTGTTGGCCAACCCCGACCGTCTCCACGATGATGACATCTTTACCCATAACATCCAGCACGTGAATTCCATCCCCAACTGCCTTGGATAGCCCACCCATGGCTCCACGGGTTGCCAGGCTGCGAACGAAAACGCCCGTATCCTCGGCATGACGCTGCATACGAATCCTATCCCCCAGCAAAGCACCGCCAGTAAATGGACTGGATGGGTCAACTGCCATTACCCCAACAGTTTTGTCTTTGGCTCGATATGCCGCTACCATTTCATCAGTAAGCGTGCTCTTGCCTGCTCCTGGTGACCCAGTTATCCCTATCACATGAGCCTTACCAGTATATGGGAAGATGTGTTTGATCGCTGCTTCAGTGCCCGGTATATTGTCTTCCATGTTTCTAATGAGGCGGGAGGCCGCGCGAACGTCCCCCGCCATTGCTTTCCTCCCTAATTCCTCCATGTTATCACGCCCTTGGATGGATATTATTATTAATCCAAGCTACTAAGTCATCAAGTCTCGCACCAGGAGTAAAAAGTGCCTTTAGCCCTGCATCATAAAGAGGTTGCATATCCTTATCAGGTATTATTCCGCCCCCAATTACCGTAATATCACCAGCGGCCTGTGCCTGTAACTGTTTGGCCACTTCTGGAAATAGATATTTGTGGGCTCCTGACAAACAACTTAGACCTACCACATCAACGTCTTCCTGAATAGCAGCTGAAACTACCTGTTCAGGGGTTTGATGACAACCGGTATATATTACTTCAAAGCCTGCATCCCGGAAACATCTAGCGAGAACCTTTGCGCCCCGGTCATGTCCATCCAAACCTGGTTTAGCTATCAAAATACGTATTTTTCTATCTGCCATTTCTACTTTTCCTCCTTCAGTCTTTTTTTAATATATTCCGGGGTCCCGATATTCGCCGTAGACTTCCCGATAAACATCGCATATTTCCTGCATAGTGCCATAGGCCTTGACAGTCTCAATACAGTAAGGCATTACATTTTCGCCTTTTTTGCAAGCCTGAGCCAGATTATTCAAACACTCGGCAACATGACGGCCATCGCGTTTCCGTTTTACTTCTTGCAGACGCGCAACTTGATGAACTTCAACCGAATCGTCGATTTCCAGTATTGGAATGTCGACCACTTCGTCTTCTATATTATACTTGTTAACGCCAATCATGATCTTCTCTTGAGCATCGATTTGCTTCTGGAACTTATAGGCAGCATCGGAGATTTCCAGCTGCGGGAATCCAGCTTCGATAGCTTTAACCATTCCACCCATGTCGTCTATCTTATGGATATATTCCCAAGCCTTCTCTTCCATTTCGTTAGTCAGAGCTTCTACGAAATAGGAACCAGCCAGCGGGTCAAGGGTATTGGCCACACCGGTCTCTTCAGCGATAAGCTGCTGGGTCCTTAGAGCTATCTGTACCGCATGATCTGAAGGCAGGCACAGAACCTCATCCAGAGAATTGGTATGCAGGGACTGGGTTCCTCCCAGAACTGCAGCCAGGGCTTCAACAGCGGTTCTTACCACGTTATTGTAAGGCTGCTGAGCGGTTAGTGAACATCCAGCGGTCTGGGTATGGAAGCGCATCCACCATGATCTCGGATCCTGGGAATTATAGCGTTCTCTCATGGCTTTAGCCCAGATCCTGCGGGCAGCCCGCATCTTAGCGATCTCTTCAAAGAAATCGATGTGGGAATTAAAGAAGAAGGATAATCTAGGAGCAAATTCGTCAACATGTAAGCCCTTACGACGAATAACATCCTCAACATATTCCATACCATCACGGAGTGTAAAAGCAAGTTCCTGTACAGCAGTTGCGCCCGCTTCTCTGATGTGATAGCCGCTTATACTAATGGTGTTCCAATTGGGAACGAATTTAGTTCCAAATTCGACCGTATCGCTTATAAGCTTCACTGACGCTTCGGGTGGGCACATAAGAGTTTTTTGCGCAATAAATTCTTTCAGCATATCATTCTGTATGGTTCCGCCCAGCTTGGTCAGCGGTATACCTTGAAGTTCGGCTGAGGCCAGATACATAGCCCAAATTGCGGTAGCAGGCGGGTTGGTGGTCATGGAAGTAGTTATTTTGTCCAGGGGAATACCCTTGATCAAAGTCTGAAAGTCGTCTATGGTATCGATAGCAACACCACATTTACCACATTCACCTTTGGCCTTGGGGGAATCACTGTCATAGCCCATAAGGGTTGGGAAATCGAAAGCAGTACTTAAGCCGGTTTGTCCGGTTTTCAGCAAATAATGCCAACGCTCGTTAGTTTCAGCTGCACTTCCCATTCCGGCAAACATTCTGAAGGTCCAATATTTACCACGATAACCGGTAGCCTGGTTGCCACGCAGGTATGGGAATTGCCCTGGGTAGGCGATATCCTTTTCAAAATCCATATCCTTGATGTCTTCGGGGCCATAAATCCTTTTGATCGGCAGATCGGAGACTGTAGACCACTCAGCCTTCTGGTCAGCTCTCTTGGCAGTGATTTTCTTTACTTCATCCTCCCATTTCTTCCTTAATGAACTAGATTGATTCAATAATTCTTGACTAAACAATTGTCATTCCCTCCTCATTTTCAACAAAATTAATAAAAAACTGCTTTTTTCTATATGTCAGTTTATTATTAGCGCTTAGTATTCAATGCCGGCTCTATCTTTTATTCCGGCAGCGTAATGGTGTTTAATTTCTGTTACTTCGCTGACCATATCGGCTATTTCTTTCAATTCATCAAAAGCATACCTACCAGTCAACATAATATCCAAATCAGATGGCTTGCTATGAACCATTTGCAGCACTTCATCCTTGGGTATGAGATTGAAGTAGACTGCCACATTTATCTCATCGAGAATGACCAAGTCAAACTCTCCACTGTGAATAACTTCATTTGCCTTTTCGAGACCTTGCTTAGCAAGATCAATGTCTACCGGGGCAGTGTTATCCCGCATGACAAAACTATCCAGACCAAATTGATAATATGTGAAATTCGGCAGATATTGCTCAGCTGCCAGGACCTCGCCATATTTTCGCCCTTTCATGAACTGAATCATGCACACCCGGTATCCCTGCCCTATAGCTCTTAAGGCTTGACCGAATGCAGATGTTGTTTTTCCCTTACCGTTACCCGTTATTACCATTACTAGCCCCCGTTTGGCTATAGTTGCAGTGGATTCCTTTGCTGTCAATTTACTCACCTCCCTTCCTAATCATATATACGTCCTGCTACAAGGATTTATTATCCAACTGCTATATATATTAGTGCATTTCTTAAAACATGAAATTGATCTGGTACCCAATCAATTTCATATATTTACCTAATAATAAGCAACAATCATGCCAACCAAGATTTTTGTTAACAATTGCCGCAATAGCCGCAATAGCCAGACAAATCAAAAAGGAACTGATAAATAAATCTTGCATCACTGCAACGCTACAAGTTTCTTAAGCTTGGTACCCTTGCAACTAATTCTGTGCAATTATGCAACATCCATCATTACTCATTTACCACTGGCTATCTCTTTTATGGAATTGTTTATCAAAAAGGGAATAGCTTTGCAACTATTCCCTTTATTGTATTAAATTATCCGTTGCAATATGCCAACGTTTTGGATAAAAACCCAGTGTTGCATATTTGAGTTATTAGTTGTTATTTTGCAACAACTTTCCCACTAACCGCTTTTAGTATGAGCAATCTGATATTTAGCTGCTTTTCTTACAATTGTTGAAGCATCTACATGTAACTCCTTGGCCATTTGTCTGGTTGTTCGGTATTTAGTATAGACTTTTTCTAATAGCTGTTTCTCAACACTTTCTATCGCATCCTTGAGCGGGATTATACCGGATACTATAATATAAGAAGAATTAACTCCCACTGTATCACCCAGTAGGGAAGGCAGATCTTCCCGGCTGATTATATCTTTGGGGGTAATAACCACCAATCTTTCAATAAGGTTCTCCAGCTCCCTGACATTGCCAGGCCAATCATATTGCATAAAAACATCTATAACTCCGGGCGATATCTTCTTATTCATTTTGTACTTGCGATTAAATAGCTGGATGAAGTGGGCGACCAGGGAGGGAATATCATCTTTTCTTTCGCGTAAAGGTGGAGTATTAACCGGAACAACATTCAATCTGTAGTAAAGATCCTCTCGAAACAACTTCTTTTGCACCATTTCTAACAGGTCTCGATTGGTAGCTGTTACAATACGAACATCAACCGTACTGTAAGTACCTCCCCCAACTCTGATAATTTCTTTGCTCTGTAAAAATCGCAGTAGTTTTACCTGCAAACTTAATGGCACCTCTCCAATCTCATCCAGGAACAAAGTACCTCCGGCGGCCAGTTCTATATACCCTGGTTTACCTTCCTTTTTGGCTCCGGTGAATGCCCCGCCCTCGTATCCAAAAAGTTCTGACTCCAATAGATTTTCCGGAATTGCTCCACAGTTTACCTTAATTAGGGGCTTATAACTACGCGAACTACTAGAATGGATGGTCTCAGCAATTAGTTCCTTGCCGGTACCCGATTCCCCGGTTATTAAGATGGTGGAATCAACTGCGGCTAATCTTACCACCATGTCAATAAGATTCCTCATCTTGGCCGAAGTTACTATCATTTTTTCAGTACCTGAGTACTGCATCTTCAGGGTACGTATTTGACTTTCATAATGGTGACTTAGACCCTTCACCTGTTCAAGTTTCTGCCTTAAGAGATTTAACTCAGTTATATCTCTTACATTGCATACTACCCTGATTATTTCTCCGTTTTTATCTCTCACCGGATTTCCCGTAGTCAGGGTAAGTATGCCGGTTTTACTTTCTTGCATTACAGTTATTGATTTCTTCTGCTCCAATACATAGAGGGTTACCGGATCAGATATTATTCCATCTCTTTTAATATCCTCGACACTTTTGCCGAGGTACTCAAATGCGTCAATACCGGTTAGCTGTTCAAAGGCCTTATTATAGCGTAAAGTAATTCCTTTTCCATCAGTTATAAATAATCCATCATAAGATGATTCCACTATGGCATCCAGTTCTTCATTTAACTCCTTAACATAACGAAGTTCATTGGACATTTTATCCATTTCAGATATATCCTGGAGTACCGCCACCGCCCCAATGATCTTACCGTCTTTCGTTATAGGTGAGCGATTGGATATATAAAAACGGTCATTGAGTTTCACTTCCTTTAGTGGTTCAACTCTTCCGGTCTGAATTATATCCATAAGGCCACTGGTAGGAAATACTTCTAGTATGTTCTTGCCAATTACGTCCTCGGCCTTTATACCAAATGATCTGGCCGCTGATGAATTCCATATGCGGATCATACCTTTTTCATCAACCGAGACAATAAGATTATGGGCGGAGTTGATAATGGTATCATATTCCAGATAAATGTTGCGATACGAATAAAAGAAAGCCTTAGCGATATCTCCCCGGGTAATAATCCCTACTACTTTACCGTCATTATCAACTACCGGAAGTCGGGGCACCGTTGGATTTACTACTTCTC
>CAZYJA010000197.1:0-5602 GCA_964647245.1 uncultured Syntrophomonas sp.
ATCGGAGCATACCCGAGTTTATATGACTAAGAAGGGTATCAGCGAGATTGAAGTTTATGATCCGGCCAAGGTTCTGGAAAAGTGGGAAGTACCGCCAGCCCAAATGATCGAGATTAAGGCTCTGATGGGGGATAGTTCCGATAATATTCCGGGTGTACCCGGGGTTGGACCTAAAACCGCGATTAAGCTAATTAAGGAATATGGGAATCTGGAAAAACTCTACGAGAATTTGCC
Source organism: uncultured Syntrophomonas sp. (assembly GCA_964647245.1). Taxonomy (GTDB): domain Bacteria; phylum Bacillota; class Syntrophomonadia; order Syntrophomonadales; family Syntrophomonadaceae; genus PHAA01. The sequence goes on from CAZYJA010000197.1 coordinate 235, forward strand.
TAATATTAAAGGTAAAAAGCTGGTCGAGAATCTCACTCTGCATAAGACCCAGGCTTTTATGAGCCGGGAACTGGGGACAATTGTAAGGGATATGAATCTCGATATGGAGCTGGATGATTTACGAGTTCAGGAATTGAATCGGGCCGAGCTTACCCCTCTTTACCAGAAACTCCAGTTTACCAGCTTCCTCAACGCTCTGCAGGAGTCCCATCCTGCTCCCGACCTCGCCCTGGCTCCCATTGAGGAAGGACCTGATGCCCGGCAGCTAACCAGCCAGGAGGAATTAAAGAACGTTCTGGATAGTTTCGATCCCCTGGAAGGGGTAACTATCCATATCGAGACCGATTATCGTCATCCCATGTGGGGTAAAATACAAAAAATATTTATAGCCTACCGCAAGGAAGTATTCTGGCTCGATATGACCGAAAAGGGCGGGCTCAAATTGGACTGGCTGAAGCCCCTGTTGGAGAACCAGGCTTTCCCTAAATACCTGCATAACGCCAAGTTTGTTCAGGTAGTGCTGCTCAGGCAGGCTATCGAGCTGCGGGGCATTAAGGGTGACCTCTTGTTATTTACCTACGTTTTAGACCCATCGTTTACCAGCGAGGAATTAAGGGCCACCGTGGCGCACCATTTGCAGGTGGACACTTCCGGCAGCAGCATCACCTACCTGGTATCACAGATTAGGCCGGTCTACAACCTGTTGGAGGGTAAGTGTGCACCAGAACTGAAATGCCTGCTGGATGAGGTGGAGTTACCCCTGTCGGACATTCTGGGGCGGATGGAATTTTGCGGAGTAAAGGTAGATAAGAAGATACTGGCTTCCATGGCCGGGGAGTTAGGGGAGCGCATAGTAAGAGATGAAACGATTATTCAGACTCTGGCCGGGAGCAGCTTCAACATCAATTCACCCAAACAACTGGGGAAAGTATTATTTGAAGACCTGGGTCTTAAGACCGCGAAGAAAACCAAAAGCGGCTACTCAACCGGGCAAGAAGTTCTCGAGGGACTGCTGGGTGAACACGAAATTATTGCTCATATTATAGAATACCGCCAGCTGAGCAAGCTGAAATCAACCTATGCGGATGCCCTCCAGAATCTGATTCAGCCGGATACCGGCCGGGTACATACCATTTTCAAACAGGCCATCACGGCTACCGGTCGGATATCCAGTGTGGAGCCGAACCTGCAGAACATTCCGATTCGGATGGAGGAAGGCCGCCGAATTCGCAAGGCCTTTGTAGCTCAAAATAAAGATTGGCTCATCTTCTCGGCTGATTATTCCCAGATTGATTTGCGCGTCCTGGCCCACATCAGCGGCGATGAGATCCTGATTGACACTTTCAAAAGAGGAATCGATATCCATGCCCGCACCGCAGCGGAAATATTTGATGTGCCTCTGGAAAAAGTGGACGACGAATTACGCCGTCGGGCCAAAGCGGTTAATTTTGGTATTATCTACGGCATTAGTGACTTTGGTCTGGCCCGGGGTACCGGGGTAAGCCGCCAGGAGGCGGGCCGCTATATTCATGAATACCTGGATTCCTATCCAGGGGTGAAGCAATATATGGAGGACGTAGTCCAGTTTGGTATAGAAAAGGGCTATGTGGAAACTATTTTAAAGAGGCGTAGATATTTGCCGGATTTGCGGGCCAAAAATAAGATAGTCCAGAATCTGGCCCGGCGCATGGCCTTGAATACCCCCATCCAGGGTACTTCGGCGGACATTATAAAGCTAGCCATGATCAAGGTGGCGGCAGAACTTCAGGAGCGTAAACTGAATTCCCGCGTACTGCTGCAGGTGCACGACGATCTGGTACTGGAAGTACGCAAGGATGAACTGGAAAAAGTCGCTGGGGTAGTGAAAGGATGCATGGAGAGTGCCTACACTTTGAAAGTGCCATTGACCGTTTCCATGAAGGCAGGACCTAACTGGTATGATATGCAAAACTGGGAATAAAATTATAAACGAGGTGGTTTGAGTGCCGGAACTGCCGGAGATAGAAACAATCAGGACCTCGCTCACCAGAAATATGGGCGCTTCCATAACCAGCATAGAGGTCCGGCGGTCCGATATAATTAGGCGTGCGGACTTCCCGGTGGAAGACCTGTACGGTCAGCCTGTAACTGATATTAAGCGCCGGGGTAAATACCTGGCGATGGTATTGGGGAACGGACTGCACCTGGTAGTACATCTGGGGATGAGCGGGCGCTTTTATATGCTGGCGGAAGGTGATGAGGTGACCGCGCCGCATGTTCATTTTATAGTTCATCTGGACAACGGTTATAAACTGCTCTATCAGGATGCCCGCCGTTTCGGAGGCATATGGCTGTGCACCGATACGGAAAAACTTTTTGCTCTGATGGGGGTTGAGCCGCTCTCCCGGCAATTTACGGTGGATTACCTGACCAAAATTACCCAAAATCGCAAGGTGGCCATTAAAACCCTTTTGCTCAACCAGCAACTCATTTCCGGCATCGGCAATATCTATGCCGACGAATCACTTTTTGCGGCCGGCATCAGAGGCGAGCGCCCTGCGAATACGCTGACAAATGCTGAGCTAAAGCGATTACATCGGGCAGTCGTAAAGGTTCTCAAGCAAAGCATAGCGGAGCGCGGTACGACCTTTCGAGATTTTCGGGATGGTTTTAATCGGAGCGGCAATTTTCAAAACTCCCTGCAGGTTTACGGCCGAGATAAAGAGGCCTGTAGTCGGTGTGGGGGCATAATAAAGAAGGCCCAGATCGGTGGTCGCAGCAGCCACTTCTGTGAGCATTGCCAGAAATAGGGACTCTTTCTCCCAACTGCACACCTTTTTACTCCTATTCATATAGTAGCTATATATCTAATATATGATTGGGAGTGGCTGTTTTGGAGTACTTGGTAGTATTGTTGTTTGCAATGGCGGTCAGTGCTGACGGGTTTATGGTGGGGATAGCCTACGGAATCAGAAAAATAAAAATACCCTTTACCTCCCTGGTATTGATCTGTATCGCCTCCGCAACTGCGGTGACGGTATCCATGCTGGTGGGCAAAGGTCTGGGCAGCTTACTGAACCCGGTTGTAGCTTCCCGCCTGGGTGCTATTACCATTATGTTAATTGGGGTTTTCTTTCTGGTACAGGCCTGTCGGCAGAAGCTCGATGGTCTGGAAGTAAATGGACCCGATCCGCTCTTATCCATAAAGGTAAAACCTTTGGGTATAATAATTCAAATACTTAAGGAACCATCTATGGCTGACTTCGACCATTCGGGTGAGATTGGCATGCGAGAAGCGGTCTTTCTAGGATTGGCTCTGGCTATGGATGCCTTTGGAGCAGGAATCGGAATGGCTATGGCCGGATATAACATTTTGTTCACCGCTCTAAGCGTGGGTTTGCTAAAATTCATACTAGTCAACGGCGGGCTAATGCTCGGAGGGCGGGTAAAAAATGAACGCTGGCAGTATCTTTCCTCAATTGTAACCGGTCTTATCCTGCTAGGTTTAGGGGTAGCTGAGTTTATATAAAAAGTGGTGAAGGATTAATGAGAATTATCGGATTAACCGGCGGAATAGCCAGCGGCAAGAGCACGGTGGCCAAGGCTCTGGCCGAACTGGGGGCGGCAATAATAGATGGGGACGAAACTGCCCATCATCTCATGGAACCCCAACAAGAAGCCTGGGAGGGTATCGTAAAGGCTTTCGGGCCGGGGATACTGAATCCTGATATGACTATCGATCGTGAGAAGCTGGGGGCCATGGTGTTTGATGATCATGACCAATTACAAGTTCTTAACCGGATATCCCATCCGCTGGTAGCGCAGAGTTTCCAGGACCAAATCCGGCAAATAAGAGCTGCCCAGCCTGAAGCAATCATCGTTATGGATGTCCCATTGATGTACGAAGCCCATATGGATAGATTCTGCGATCAAGTATGGGTGGTATGGGTTGATCGTGAAACCCAAATCCAAAGGTTAATGGAACGCAACCATTTTACCCGGGAAGAAGCCCTCAAACGTATCGCGTCCCAGATGTCGCTGGATGAAAAGGCGGCCCGAGCTGATGTGGTCATCGATAACAGTAACAGTATCGAGGAGACGCTTCGCAGTGTAACCATGAATTACAAAAATATTTCTTAAAAATGCCAGGGCGATTGAGGAATAAACTGGTCGGAATACTCCGAATATTTTTACTGGACAAGACATAAAAGCGCAGTCATAATTGAGTACGTTAAGTTTTGATAATTGAGTCTAGTGGGAATAAGTCCAGGAATATGACCAGTTATTTTTAAATAGTCCTATAGAAATATTTATCATGCAATAAGCAATGAGCCCTTGGAGGTTTTCTTTTGACACGCGACAAGAAAAATAAGATTTCCCTGCTGATGTGGTCAATTGTACTCATATTTCTGGTAATAGTATTTACATTTCCACGATGGATTACGGTTTTTTACCCTTTGCCCCATCGAGATATAGTTTTTACCACTGCCGAAGCCTATGATGTTGATCCCTACTTGGTTTTTGCCATAATTCGGGCCGAAAGTAAGTATCAGACCACTGCTGAATCTCCGGTAGGTGCCCGGGGTCTGATGCAGATAATGCCGGAAACCGCTCAATGGATCGCGGCCCAAATGAAGGTAGAAGGCTTTAAAACCGACGATTTACATAAGCCGGAAGTAAATATTCGATTTGGCTGCTGGCATATTAAGAATCTTAACACTGAATTCAAAGGCAGCCTGCCGTTGCAGGTGGCAGCGTACAATGCCGGGAGCGGCAAGGTTAAACAATGGCTGCAGGAAGGCCAATGGGATGGCAGTTCGGCCCGAACTGAGGGCATTCCCTTTCCCGAAACCAGGCAATACGTGAAAAACGTACTCAATAACTACGAGGCTTACAAAGCTATTTATGAACATTCAATATAAGCCGACCGCTAGTGAGAAGCTGGCGGCCTCATTGCCGCAATAACCGGGAAACCGGTTATTTTTTTGGGATAACCGCCAGGGTAAAAAAGAATACCGGGACAGCCTTTCGCATATAATAGCCAAGGATAATTGGAATGGGGGAGGTGTTGCCGTGCGTATTAATACCAGATATAGTGGTTTCCGTAACCTGGGGCACAGTTTTGGAACTGGCAACTGGTCGCGGGGGTTAATAGTCTTGAGCGTGGTGGGTGGAATATTACTTCTGCTGGGGCTGGGTTCATATCTGCATAAGGTGATATTTGCAGCTAATATGAACGGCAGAGCTCTACAAATGGCAGTTGTAGAACCCTTTGATACCCTGGAACCGGCGCTGATTGAAAACCATACCGAGCTGCTTATTACCAGCGCTATTTATGAAGGATTATTTGCTTATGATGATAAAAGCCATGAATTAAAACCCATGCTCG
>CAZYJA010000198.1:0-5593 GCA_964647245.1 uncultured Syntrophomonas sp.
GGGTGGTAACGCGGTAAGCGAGAGCTTTTCGTCCCTTGGGATGAAAGGCTTTTTTGTTTATAGTGAGGAAACTGTTTCCCGTACCTTTAATGAGTGGACCCCGGTGGGGGTCAATGAGGGTGGTACCACGGAAGCCCATAGCTTTCGTCCCTTTGGGGATGACAGCTATGGGCTTTGCTATTTTTGTTGCCAAATAAACTTATTCTAAGGAGGAATTGTAATGGTAATAGTAATGAATATTAATTCAAGTAGTAATGAGATTCAATCCGTTAATGAAAGATTGGTTAGTCTAGGTTTCAAAACTCAGGCAATTCAAGGGGTTAAGCGAATTGTAATCGGAGCCGTAGGTGATCAACATTCTGCCAATTCCTTACGCAGTCTGGAACAGATGCCGGGGGTAGAAAAAATAGTTCCCATAATGAAACCTTATAAACTGGTCAGCCGGGAAGCCCGCGAAGAAAATACCATTATAAATGTACGTGGAGTCAGTATTGGCGGAGATTCAGTAACGATCATTGGCGGACCCTGCGCGGTCGAGAGCCAGGAACAATTGTTAACTGCAGCTCGCCAGGTTAAGCATGCCGGCTGCCACATAATCAGAGGAGGAGCATTCAAACCCCGCACTTCACCCTACAGCTTCCAGGGAATGGAGGAAGACGGTCTAAAAATTCTGAGAGAAGCCTCGCTGGAAACCGGCCTGCCGGTTGTAACCGAAGTTATTGACGAGCACAGCCTGGATCTTTCCATGGAATATGTCGACATCATTCAGATAGGAGCCAGGAACATGCAGAACTTCCGGTTGCTAAGGGCCGCCGGACAAACTGATAAACCTATTTTATTAAAGCGGGGTATGTCAGCTACTATCGAAGAATGGCTGATGGCTGCTGAATATATAATGTCCGAGGGCAATGGAAAAGTCATTCTGTGCGAGCGGGGAATTAGAACCTTCGAAACAGCTACCCGCAATACCCTGGATTTAAGTGCCGTACCCATGGTTAAAAGGTTCAGTCACCTGCCGGTTATAGTAGATCCCAGCCATGCTACCGGTGACCGGCAACTAGTTCTACCTATGTCCCTGGCCGCCATTGCATCGGGAGCAGACGGTCTCATCGTGGAAATGCATCCCGAACCGGCCAAGGCGCTCTCGGATGGACCCCAGTCACTTACTCCCGAGGATCTGGAGCACTTGATGGCCCAAGTAAGTAAAATTGTACCAGCGGTAGGCAAAAATTTGTATCGTCCCTTAACCAGCCTGGATAGGAGCAATGCCATATGAAAAGCAGAATGGGTTATCTGGGACCGAGATGCACCTTTTGTGAAGAAGCTGCCCGCCGTTACACGAAAGAAGATGCTTGGGAGCTAGTACCTTACCCAACCATCGAAGCGGTATTCGCGGCTACCCACCGGGGCGAAATAGGTTCAGGGATTGTGCCTATAGAAAATTCGTGTGAGGGTGCGGTTAACCAGACTCTGGACTTACTGGCCTATGAATATAATTTACAAATATGCGGCGAGGTAGTACTGCCCATAAAACAAAATTTGCTAGTACGGCCAGATCAAAAACTTTCGGATGTATCCCGTATTATTTCCCATCCCCAAGCTCTGGCTCAATGCCGCAAGTATCTATCCGCAAATTTTCCGAGCGTTGAGTTAGTCGACGTTACCAGTACTGCCGAGGCCGCCCGCCGGGTGGCCAGCAGTGCTGAACCCTGGGCGGCCATAGGCACCCAAGAAGCTGCCCGGGCTTATGGACTGATGGTCATAGCCCCCCATATTCAAGATCTTGCCCATAACGAAACCCGCTTTATCATACTTGCCCAACGTGACCATGGGGATGACAACGAGAACCGTTCTCGTTGTCACTTCCAGAATCCCAAGACTTCTCTCATCCTATATTTGCCCAATATACCGGGAGCGCTATTCAGGGTTCTAGAGCAATTCTATGTAAACAATATCAACCTTAGTAAAATCGAATCCCGCCCGGCCCAAACCCGGATTGGAGATTATCTATTCTTTATTGATATCGAGGGTCATCACCTGGATGCCAATGTTAAGGAAGCTCTGGCAGGTCTAAAAGCTTGGGCTTGTGATGTGCGAATACTCGGATCTTATCCATCCGCCAATTAGACAGGTTAGAGGAAGGAAGGGTGAAGCGCGAAGCAAGGGGAAGCAAAAGAACCGTCCCCTTGCTTCGCTTGCGTCCTAATCGGATAGTCCCTCTGGTTCTTTCTTTAACTCTTTGGCCCATTGCTCCCCGAACTCATCCTTTATCATCCGCAACGCCGCTTCCAGTAAGCCTTGAATCTCATCAGGAGTGACTATAAGTCCTCTTTCCTGGGCTCTGGCTGCCAACCAGATCGCAGCCTGATCAAATTTCTCCTGCCCACGCAAGCCCGTAAAAGCATGCTCCGCAAACTTTACTGCCAAGCTGGCGAGTTCTTGTTTGGTTGCCAATTCATACTGAATTTTCTTCATTTTCTCCAAGCCTAATTTTCTGCGTAGAAGTTCAATTATGATCAAACATAGAGCCGGCACTAAAATTCCCAAAGCATTATAACCTATTAGAACAAAATCATTTTCCATTGCATATCCCTCCTAAATAATTGGATAGTTGGGCGAGACTATCCCAACCTACCTGATTAACCAGTAATTTTCCAATCCCTTGACCGACTAATCAGAAACTATTACTGACTCTCAATTTAAGAATATGCAGTTTAACCAGCAGTTGTTCCCGTCTCCAATGAAGATATTTCCAAAAAATTTTAGGCCGAGTTCAACAACCCCAGCCCCTGGGAACCTGCAAGCGATTTTGTATGTATTAGTACGCCAACATTGGTTAACTCTAATTTTGACAAAACAATTGGAGTTGAATTTATGTACTATACCAAAAGAAAATTAGCAATGTTCCTATTTCTCAGCTTATCCGTGACGGTTCTAGGTTACCAGGCCTACCAACATCAACCACGGCTGGTGATTTTGCAGGATTTTGGGTCCAGTCATACTCAGCAATATGCCGAGGAAAACCAAGCTTTGCTACAGCAAACAGCGAAAAAGGTTGTGGTAATTGGGGATTCCATTGTTTATGGCTGGAAATTTCCTGCGCAAATAAATGGCTATTTGATAGCTAACCGCGGCATTGATGGCCAAACCACAGACGATGTGATGGCTCGCTTTACCAATGATGCCCTAAACATCAAACCCCAATATGTAGTTATTCTGGTGGGAATCAACGATATTGCAACCATCTATGCAGATGATCGAAACAGTGTGAATCAGGAAAGCCAAAAAATTATCCGCAATATCCAATCTATCGCCGCGAAAGCCAAAAAAGCAGAAATTTCGCCTATCGTTTGCTCGGTTTTACCCGTAAACAACAGCTATAATTTATATGCCCAGGATATTAATAAAGTGGTTATACAATTGAATAATAGATTGGAAGCTATAGCTCATGAGGAGGGAATCATTTACCTTGATCTCTTTTCGGCGGTGGTTGATCCTAATACCGGCATGTTACAATCCGATTTTGCAAATGATGGTCTGCACCCCAATGAAAAAGGGTACCAGCAAATGTGGCCCCTACTGTCCGCGCGGTTAATATAACGTAGAGTTGTGCAGTGAAATAGCGGCTAGAGATCATTGATTTCCACTTTGGGATTTCCTAATATTTTTATACTGGGTACTTCTTTCTTCAAGCTTGCTCGGACGCAGTATCTTTGCTGCAGCCGCTCTTTGTTTATCGCTACTTCTTCCAGGTTAAAAGTATGTTTATTAACTTCAATCCGCTCTTCTTTAATCGGTATCCGAATGGTCTCGGTTTGTATTGGTTGTTCCGGGTGTTTTCGATCCGTAAATTTTTTCTCAATAACTAATTCCTCGCGGCATAATGGTATGGTCAGGTTCTTTTCTTCCCTTAATACTTCTTTGTGCCAGCTTATTTCTGCATACTGTTCCCATTTCCTGGTAAGGTTGAGCACTTCCTCCCTTAGCTGAAGTTTGGTTTTATCCAGGTCTTCGTCTGCCATCGCAAATTCCTCCGCCAATTATTAAACCTTTTTAAAAACACCTCACAAAACAAAATTTGCGAGGTGTTTGCCAACTAAATCCTAGTTAAGCTGATCGGTGTCATCAACAATATTGGCGTTGCCATCCTTATTAATCCGCGCTTCTTCGTGTTTAACCGTTTCTTTGATCTCACGATTTTCCTCAACTGCACGCTTGTGAGCTGATATTTCACTGGTAATAACAGTTTTTTTGCCAACTTCAACTTTCTCTTCGCTCACGGAAAGACTGAAATGTTCGTCATCGCCCTCACCTATCGGCTTATCGCTGGGTTCATTCACAGATTTTCTTTCGATAACAACTTCTTCATGGGTAACTGGAATACTAATAGTCTGCTGTTCCTCAATAATTTCCTTGGCAAACTCCACCTTGCCCATATCAACTTTGTTCTTGGCAATGTTAAGCTCTTCTTTACGGAGTCTTAACTTAGGCTCTTCGTCAGCTTGGTTTTGATTCTCAATAGCTGGGTTCTGATCCTCGCTCGATTTCACCTGTTCATCCGTAGGCTTTTCATCATCAGGTCCACCAAAGAGACCTAAAAAACCTTTCATAACAAACCTCCTTTATATTAGTCCAATTATATTTTTCCCTGGCGGCAGTTTATTATGATAGGTTTATTGGCTTACATATTATTACCACTATAACCTCGTCCATAATCTGTTGTTTTTTATATAATTTTTCCGGCGACTATTTGGTTTGGCATAAAATTAGGGGAAATTTTCACAAACCGCGCTACCTACATAATACCCAATAAAATTCAGCATAATAGGTTTAAGGAAAAATTGAAATGAGGTGTAGTATGACTGTAAAAAGTGATCTTGAGAAAGCCATAGCAGCTGCCGAGAGCGCCAAGGGAACATATTTGGTGGCAGCCCAATCAACTGAGGATCAAACTGCCAAAAAGAAGTATGAAGAAATGGCCATGAATGTTGGCAGCCATATTTCATATTTAAACAGTCGAGTGGATTATCTGAGTAACAATAACCAAAGCAGTGGCATTAACACAATAGTCACCAACCAAGGTTAATCAGAGCCAAGGGGACGTTTTAAGTGCCATCCCGTCCAGGTTCCTGGGGAGATGGCACTCAAAACGTCCCCTTGGCTGACGGGAAACTAACGTAAAAAGTAGTGCCAGTTGAAGCGGTCTTTATCTCTATTTTGGCCCCATGGCGCTCGGCAATCCGATAGCAAATAGCCAGTCCTAAGCCGGTTCCTTGCTCTTTGGTAGAAAAGAAGGGGGTGCCCAGCTTATCCAGGAATTTACGGTCTATCCCGCAGCCCTGGTCCTGAACCGTTAATACCACGATCCCTTGGTTTATAAAGGTTCTTATTGTCACAACTCCAGTAGATACCATCGATTCCAAGCCGTTATTAACCAGATTGAGTACTAGTTGACGAATTTCATCCTTATCCAGCAAAAGATCAGGCAGCATATTAAGCTCTAACTCTATTGACTGATCCTTACTCTGAGCCTGAGCCTGAATCAATGGCAACATTTGATCGATTATGGCATTGAGACTTCTGGGTTTCATAT
>CAZYJA010000199.1:0-5572 GCA_964647245.1 uncultured Syntrophomonas sp.
TGGTTTTACCCGCTCCGTTACTGCCAATCAGACTAACGATCTCACCTTCCTGGACTTCCAGGGAGACGCCTTTGAGCGCCTTAATTTCAACATAATAGGTTTCAACCCCTTGCAAACTTAGCACCGGAGTCATTCTGCGGCCTCCTTAACTGGCTTCCTGTCCCAGGTAAGCCTTAATTACTTCCGGATTATTACGGATCTCCTGAGGGGTTCCCTCAGCAATCTTGATCCCATAGTTTAAAACCGTTATCTGGTCAGATATGCCCATTACCACCTTCATGTCGTGTTCAATAAGCAGAATCGTTACTTGCTTCTCATCCCGCAGATTCAGAATAAACTCTTTCATCTCATCCGTCTCCCGGGGGTTCATACCTGCGGTAGGCTCATCCAGGAGCAACATTTTCGGTCTCACCGCCAGGGCGCGGGCTACTTCCAAACGCCTTTGATCACCATAAGACAGGCTCCGGGCCAATTCGGTCTCTTTGCCTGCCAAACCCGCATACTGAAGAAGTTTACGGGCCTCTTCATAAGCCTTTTCCTCTTCGGCTCTTACCCCCCGGGTATTGAAAATGATCTTAGCCACACTTGAGGTCAGATGCAGATGCATGCCAACCAGTACATTCTCTACCGCCATCAGATCGGGAAACAATCTGATATTCTGAAAAGTTCTGGCAATCCCGCAATCAGCGATTTTCTCCGGCGATAGCTTGGTGACATCCTGGCCATTAAAAACAATATTACCTAGATCAGGATTATAATAACCACTTATAATATTAAAGAAAGTGGTTTTTCCAGCCCCATTTGGTCCAATGATACTGGCAATCTGCTGCTCTCCCAGAGAAAAGTCAATGTTGTTTACGGCAGTCAGACCGCCAAAGGATTTAATTATCCCCTTCGCTTCAAGTAGCATCAGCATTATCCTCCTGGGTTCCTTTTTTCACCTGTTCAGACTGGTTTCTTTTCAGCCAGCTGGGCAAGGACCGACTGGCCGGCAGCAATCCCTGCGGCCGATAGATACAAGTAATAATTAAGATCAGACCAAAAATAAGGCGCTCGTATTTGGCTGGATCTACCTGCGAGGGTATATGTAAAATACCCGAAGCCGCCAGCTGACCCAAATATTCCGAAAATTCCTTCAGTATGTTAAGTTGCAGCATTACCACCGCCACCGCTCCGATAATAACCCCCGCGACATTGCCCATCCCCCCCACGATAACCATGGCCAATATGCCGATAGATTCCATAAAACCAAAGCTGGACGGGTCAACAAAGGTTTGCTTGGCGGCAAAAATAACCCCCATCGCGCCTGCAAAGGATGCCCCGATGGCAAAAGCCAGCAGCTTCATCTTTACTACCGGAACCCCCATGCTCCGGGCGGCTACCTCATCTTCCCGAATCGCGGCCCAGGACCTCCCGATGCGGGAAGAATCCAATCTCTGGGCAATAATTATGGTCAGGACCAACACCATTAACACAATAAAATAAAAGTGAATCGGCTGGTTTAAAATAATATCAAATATCGCCGGTGGCTCAATTGGAGACAGCCCTTTGGGACCGTTGGTAATGTTCACGGGCTTATCCAGATTATTGAAAACAAGGCGAATTATTTCGGCAAAGCCAAGAGTTACAATGGCCAGGTAGTCGCCCCGCAGACGTAAAACCGGAAATCCCAGTAAAACCCCTAATAAACCAGCCAGTAAGGCCCCCAATATCAGAAACATCCAGAACCAATTACCGGATAGCGGGAAATCAGCCACGACCGCCGGCATAAAGTTATTGGCCTGGGAAGTAGCAAAAATCGCGTACAGATAGGCGCCAAAGGCGTAAAAAGCTACATAGCCAAAATTTAAGAGCCCGGCGAAACCCACCACTATGTTCAGACCAATCGCCAGGGCAGCATAGATTCCTACCTGGGTAATAACATCAAAGTAATAGGTGTTCTGCATCCCCACCAGAGGCATTACCCCTACCAGAATTACCGCTATAGTCAGATATTTCACCCAGGGCTTGACCTGCATGAAGTATAATACCAGGATTGATGCCAGGAAGAATATAAAACCTAACCCCGACTGGGGAAATAAGAAAAACAAAAGACTAGCCAGTATTATAAAAATCCATTCCAGCATGAAAATAACTCGAGCATTAACTTGTGAAAGAAAATTGAACTTCTGCATTTATATCTTCTCCCTCGTTTCTTCCCCAAAGAGCCCGCTAGGCTTTAATATAAGCACAAAAATCAAAATTAGAAAGGCAAAGACATCCTTGTATTCAGCTCCCATCGCCCCATTGGTGGCAATGCCAATGCCAGCTGCACCTAAGGACTCCAGAATCCCGAGCAGAATTCCTCCGGCCATGGCTCCCGGAATACTGCCAATTCCGCCTAAAACGGCAGCAGTAAAGGCCTTGATGCCCAATATAAAACCTACGTAGGGGTGAACCAGCGAATATTGACAGGCAAAAAGGGTCCCCGCGGCACCTCCCAAAGCTGCCCCAATAAAGAAGGTCAGCGAAATGACCCGGTTAACGTTTATACTCATCAAGGCCGAAGTGTCGCGATCCTGGGCTACGGCGCGAATCGCCTTGCCCCACTTGGTACGCGTTACGAAGATATGCAATCCCAGCATCATAAGGACCGCCGCCAGCATCACCACCATCGATTTGGTTGGTAGCCTAAGATTGGCGGAGATTTGCAGCGAACCCGGGAAGATGGAAGGAGCCGTTAGATAGAAAGCATTTTTCCACAAACCTTCTATTAGACGAACCGCATCCTGCAAAAAGAAAGAAACTCCGATAGCAGATATAAGCGGCACCAAGCGGGGAGCCTCACGTAAGGGCCGATATGCAATCCGCTCCATAAAGACCCCTAGCCCTCCGCTTAGTGCCATAGCTACCAGCATGGCTAATACTAAGGCTATCGGTGCCGGAATTCCGGTTAGATATCCGTAAGCCTGCAGATATAGCAGAACCTCGGTTCCGGCAAAAGCACCCACCATGAAGATTTCACTGTGGGCAAAGTTAATCAGCTCCAGAACTCCATAAACCATGGTATAGCCCAGCGCTACAATTGCGTAAACCATCCCCAGGGTGAGTCCGTCGAGTAAACATTGGGGTAATATTTGCAAAAACTGTTCCATGTTGAGGGGAGAACCTCCTCCGTTTAAATTAAGAGACCACCGCGTAAATATTTAATACCATCAAGTACCCTGGCTCTAGAAATGAGGGCTTTTACTACCAATACTATTCGGCTGGGATGATTACATTCTCGAGACCCAAAATGAACCCTTTTTATCCAGCTTACCCTCAAACAAGCTTAAGCGAGAGGAACAGTTCCGACTGCCCCTCTCGCTTTCAGCCTCTATTTACTTCACAAATTCCCCGGCATTTACCTCTTTAACTACTACCGGAGGATAGGTAGCGGTTTTAAATTCGGCTACATAAAGCTTGGCGCCCTTGTTGTCGCCCTTTTCGTCAAAACTAATTTTGGAAGTAATTCCCTCCAGGTCCTTTACCGCACGAACCGCGGTCGATACCTGTAAACGAGTCGGCTTTTTGCCGCCATTGGCTTCAATTGCATTTTTCAATCCGGCCATAATAACGTTCATAGCATCATAACCATAAGCAGACCAGTTGCTGGGTTCTTTGCCGAATTTGGCTTTAAAGCGGTCAACCCAATCTTTGCCTTTGGGGGTACGAGATATATCTGCGGCCGGTGAGGTATAAAACGTTCCTATTGATGCGGTACCCGCAATCTTAACCACTTCCGGATCATCCATGCCATCCGGACCAATGAACTTGGCTTTGATTCCTTTTTCACTCATTTGTTTAATAAGTAATGAACCCTCCGGATATATTCCGCCAAAATACACCGCATCCGGTTTTATTACCGCTACTTTATTCAGAACTGCACTGAAATCGCTCTCACCCGAAGTAATCCCTTCATAGCCCACCACCTCCATGCCGGATTTGGGAGCCCGCGCTTTTACTTCGTCAGCGATAGCCTGACCATAAGTGGTCTTATCATGGATTATGAATATCTTCTTGGCTTTCAGATCTATAGCTGCAAAATCAGCTCCCAAGGGACCCTGAACGTCGTCCCGCGCACAAATGCGGTTAACGCTGGGAAGCTTACGGTCGGTAATCCCGACTGCGGTATTGGCCGGGGATACCATACAAAGATTATCCTTGGCATAAATTTCCGAAGAAGGTATCGCTACCCCGGAATTAAAATGCCCGTCTACCGCTAATACGTCTTTATCAGCCAGCAGTTTTTGAGCTACCGCCACCCCAACTTTGGGATCGGCCTGGTCATCCTGCGGCGCAAACTGAAGTACAAAACCTAACTTTTCGATTTCGGCCCTTTTCTCATCAAAAGCCATTTGGGCACCTAACTTAATATTCTCACCCAAAGCAGCCTGGGCACCTGACAGCGGTGTCACACTGGCGATCTTAATGACATTGACCCCTGCATCTGCAGGTTTAGTGGTGCCGGCCTTACTGCATCCACCCAGAGCTCCTACCAAAAATACCAGTACCAGAACCGACACCAGGACCTTACTTTTCCCTTTTAACATCCAACAACCTCCTCGATATAATATGAAACCATGAATATTTACCTTAAAATGAAATAACCCCACGGTCCGTTAAAGCAAAACATCTCTCTTTTTTCCCACATGGCTTCTTCTAAAACTAGGTTTGTTGGATGTTGTCAAGAGAATCTCCCTACAAAGGTCCTTGCCGAAGGACCTGTCCAGTTCTCATTTTAATTGCCATTTATTATAGGTTATTTTTCCAAAATAATCTATATTATTCTTAATTACTCAACTTTGTATAATGTATATTTTCAGTATATGAGGCTTTTTGCTGGATAAGCTAATTTTAATGCCTTAAGGAGGAGAACAGTAATGAATGATTTAAATATTGTGGCCATAAGGGTAGACCATCGGGACGACCATGCGCTGGAGGTGCAAAAAGTATTGACCGAATACGGCGAAACCATAATCGGACGTTTCGGGGTACCGGCCCCGGGTGAAAATGATGGGCTTATCGCGGGGGTGATGAAAGCTGACCCTAAAGATGTGCAGGATTTTTCCAAGGACCTGGGCAAAATTGAGGGCGTAACGGTAAATGCGATGCAAGTATAAAAATAAACCCCCGGCATTTTAGGACCGGGGGTCATTGATCAATATCAAATCTAGCTTATTTGGCTGCTTCGCTAACTTTTTGAATTTTCGCCCAGGTATCCCGCAGTGATACAATACGGTTGAATACCAGCCGGTTATCTGACGTATCCACCGGATCAACGCAAAAATAACCCTGCCGCATGAATTGGTAGCGGCTTCCCGGGGCTGCGCCGGCCAGGCTGGGCTCAACCAGGCAATGGGTCAAAACCTGAAGCGAATTGGGGTTCAGCTTGGCTTTATAATCCAGCCCGTCACCCTCATCGTCGGGATTTTCATCCACAAACAGATGATCATAGAGTCGCACTTCGGCTGGCAGAGCATGGGCAGCTGAAACCCAATGCGAGGTTCCTTTTATTTTACGGCTGCTGGTAGCTCCTCCGCTGTGACTTTCC
>CAZYJA010000200.1:0-5550 GCA_964647245.1 uncultured Syntrophomonas sp.
AAGACCGAGTGGGGTGCTACTATACACGATGAGGAAAAATGTATAGGCTGTCAGTATTGCACTTACTCTTGTCCTTTTGGTATACCCAAGTATCGCAAGAGAACTGATACGGTTACCAAGTGTACCCTCTGTTATGAGCGGGTTGAGGAAGGCTTGAAGCCAGCCTGTACCAGAACCTGTCCCAGTGGTGCGTTGTCTTTTGGTTACCGGGATGAGTTATTGCAAACAGCTGAGGCGAGAGTAAAATTCCTCAGAGCCAATGGATTCCCTCGGGCCACCATTTACGGCAGACTGGAACTAGGCACAGGAACCAATAAGATATATGTTTTAACCGATACTCCCGATAAATTCAATCTGCCGGTCGATCCTAAAGTATCCGCCAATACCTGGGTCTGGCAGGACTGGGTTAAGCCTTATGCCGGCTGGCTTATTCCTGTAGCTCTGGCTGGTTCAGCCATCAGCTTTGTAACTACCCGTTTGTTACAAGATAAAAGTGATGATCATGCGAAAGGAGGTCATGAGTAATGCAATGGATTCCTGAATACCGTGACGACGTTGAACGCGTAGAAAGATTTAATGCCGTAGCTCGGATTACCCACTGGGGGCATACCGTGACCTTTTTGCTCTGCCTCTTTACCGGTCTAACCCTGTTCTTAGGTGGAGTTGACTGGCTGGCAGCCATCTTCGGAGGATACCGTGGTGCAGGTCTGGTTCACCGGATTGCCGCAGTCGGTATGACAATCATGTTAGTTTTTGGTACCGTTTTTGGGTTCAAGGGCTTAATTGCTTGGATAAAGGACTTACTCCGCTTTGGAGTTAATGATCTCAAGTTCATTGCTATATTCCCTTTTGAGTTCTTAGGATTTAAGGTAAAAGTTCCGCCTCAGACCAGGTTTAATGGCGGTGAAAAAGGTAACTCCATGGTAACTCCAACTATGGTTATACTATTGGTATTAAGCGGTTATATCATGTGGTTCCCAGCCTTTTTCCCAGCCGGTCTGGTAAGGTTTGCTTACCCGGTGCATGACTTAGCTATGATATTTGCCACTGTAATGGTATGTATGCATGGTTACCTGGGTTCTTTCCATCCTGGTTCAGGAGAATCTTTCTGGGGCATGTGGAAAGGTACTGTTAGAGCAGACTGGGCTAAACACCATCATGCTATCTGGTATGAAGAGACTTACGGAAATAAAAAAGCTGAATAATTCCTAAACAAATGCATAATTATACAGGAAGGGGAGTTGCACTCCCCTTCTTTAATTAAAGGAGTGCTAACTAGATGAAAAAGCAGTTGTTGGTAAGTCTACCCGAGGGATATGTTGACTTTTTCAAAACCTTGGAGACCTGGCAAAATGAACAACAGATTAAATTCCAGCCAAGCTATTTACCTGCCCGCCTAGATGTTTTGAAGGTGCTGGCTGCCACTAATAATCCCTTAATACAATCCATCGATTTCCCATTGGATGTAGACCTATACAAAACTTCATATCGGGACCTCTTATTGTTGCTACAAGAATACCGCCCGGAAACAGCAGCAGTTATGGACAAAATTCTGGCAGGCCTCGACCAGTTGGACTTCACCCTTCTGCCCGTTAAGTTGTTGGAAGCGGATCAACAGTATTTCTCTGAATTGGCTGCGGCCATTGATGTTCCAAGTGAACTGCTAATTTTTACCGTTGATCATTCCCTGCGGCCTTTTTTACGACTGTGGGCCAAGCCTTATCATTCCGAAATAGGCAAAGATGAGTTTAAATCCTGGGCCTTTCCTAATATTTGCCCCTTCTGTGGCAGCAAGTCCCACTTCAGCCGCCTAAGAGCAGTGGATGGGCGTAGATTCATGTTTTGTGACAGCTGTTTTACCGAATGGGAAACCCCTAATATTTACTGTGTACATTGTGGCAACAACAGTCCGGATACCATTCAATACCTGGCGGTGGAGGAAAGTCCCTCATATCAGATATATACCTGCGATGAGTGTAAAGGATACCTAAAGACTTTTGATGAGCGCACCAGGGGTGACCAAACTGACCTGTTTATTGCCAACATTGAGACTGTTTACCTGGATATCCTGGCTCGGGACAAAGGCTACAGCAGTCATGACAACGACTGATTAACCACTTACAACTTAGCCAGGGATAATATTATTCTTAGGTAGGAAAGCCAAGGGGAGGTTTGGTTTGCCATCTGGTTTTATTAGATGGTAATCCAAATGTCCCCTTGGCTTCCCTATGGCAACTATAATTCGGGTACATGCTTTTCGATCCAAAAAATACCGGGCATTTCATTTGCCCGGTATTCCTTGGTTTGGTTACGATTTAGAAAAACAAGCCGATAGCTATGGCGGTTATACGTGACAGCGGTCCAGGGTAGAGGCCGATAATTAACGTTCCTATCAGACACACCCAAATTGCCAGCCGGGCCGTAACCGGAACTGAAATGGAACCTTCTTTTTCGCTGGCCCCAATATACATCGCCTTAGCAACGTTTAGATAATAGTAAACTGAAATCATGCTCATTAACAGACCCACAAATGCCAACCAGAGATAGCCTGCCTGAATAGCACCGGAAAACAGATAGAATTTGCCTACAAAGCCAGCCATTGGCGGTATGCCGGCCAAAGATAAAAGGCATACGGTCATAACTGCAGCCAACATAGGCGCCCGCTTACCCAGGCCATTAAATGCTTCCAGGTCGGTACTGCCAGTTTCCACCTCGACCATCGTGGTTATGGCAAAAGCTCCCACGTTAGAGAACACATATAACATAGCATAGAACAACACCCCTTGCAGGCCATAGGTGTTGCCAGCTACCAAGCCCACCAGGATATAGCCGGCCTGGGCGATACTTGAATAAGCCAGGAGCCGTTTAACGTTTTTCTGCGCCATCGCGATCAAATTGCCGATGACAATGGTCAGGGCGGCCAGTACCGCCAGAACCACACTCCAGTTAAATGAGCCGAGCGGCAAAGCAATCATGAAGACCCTTACCATAGCCGCAAAACCCGCCGCCTTGGATGCCACTGCCAGGTAGGCAGTCACCGGAGTAGGTGCGCCTTGATAAATATCGGGGGCCCACATATGGAAGGGCACCGCAGATATTTTGAAACCTAACCCCGCTATCAGCATAACAATACCCGATACCAGCAAAGGCTGGGTAGGATTCCCCGCCAGATTCTGATAGATCTCGGTGAATATGGTGGAGCCACCAGCCGCATATACCAGACTCATACCGAACAATAACACTGCTGAAGACAAGGCTCCCATAATCAGATATTTGATACCGGCTTCGGCGGATAGCTTATCATTCAATAAATAGGCACTGAGAATATAGAAGGAGATGGTCATCAATTCCAGCCCCACATACATGGTAATAAGATCTCCCGCACCCACCATGATCATCATACCCAGCGTGGCAAAGATCATAAAACTAAACCATTCTGATCTACGCTGGCCGAAGGCATCTATATAACGACTGGCCATGAAGAATACTAACAGAGCTGCGGTTAGAAACAACACCTTAAAAAAATTACTGTAGGTATCGATCTGATAGATACCGTTAAATAATAGAGCGGTAGATTCATAGTTGAGAATTACATTAACCAAAATCAGGACTATGCCAGCCACAGCTATAATTCCAACCGTCTTCTTGCCCCGTTCCGGCAACATCAGTCCCAGGATAAGAACAATTAGTCCCAAGCATGCGGTCAGGATTTCTGGCGCTAGTAAGCTATAACTCATTATAATATCCCCCCTATCTGGATCACACCGATTTGTGACATCAGCTGTCCCACACCGAGGTTAATTAGGTCCATGATGGGGTAGGGAAGGATACCTCCCCACAGGATAGCTCCACCCAGAACCACCAGGGGCACCAATTCAGTTCCCCGCAGATCCTGCAAGTGATCCCACTCCGCTTTACGGGGGCCATATAGCACATTGCCCAGGGTGCGTAAGATATAGACGGCAGTCACTATTATCCCTAAAATGGCAATGATCGTTAAGACCTGATAACTCCTAAAGGCGCCTACAAAGATCGTAAATTCACCGATGAAGTTTACCGTACCCGGTAGTCCCAATGATGCCAGTCCAGCCAGCATAAAACCGGTGGCCAGACGCGGCATTTGATGGGCCAGTCCCCCAAAGTCACCTACATTACGAGTATGGCTCTTATGATATAGGTTGCCAATCATGGCGAAGAATAGGGCAGCCATAACCCCGTGAGCAAACATCATCATTATGGCCCCGTTGATACTGATAAGGTTTAGTGAGGCAATACCTATTAGTACATAGCCCATGTGGCTAACGGAAGAATATCCCACAATATATTTGAGATCTTTTTGGCTAAGACAGATCATGCCCGCATAGACCACGTTAGCGATCGCTAAAACTGCAATAATAGGAGCAATAAACTTGGCACCGGCCGGTAAAATAAATAATCCGATTCGGATTAAACCATAGCCGCCTATCTTCTTCAATACCCCGGCATGTATCATACTAACCGCGGTCGGAGCACCTGCATATCCATCCGGGGACCAGGCATGAAAAGGAAACATGGACAGTAAAGTAGCAAACCCCAGCGCCATTAAACCATATACAAAAATCTGGAATGGTACCGGATAATTAAGCCCGGCCAGTGTTGCTATATCCAGACTGGGGTAGCCTAACAAGCCCTGAGCTTTGACAAACAGGGATATTAAGCCTACCAGCAAAAAGGCGCTGCCGATCAAAAGGTAAATGGTCAGCTTCATCCCCGCGTATTCCTTGGTAACCCGCTTGGATGAACCAAACATAATTACCAAGAGGTAGATAGGAATAACCACAACTTCGTAGAAGAGGAAAAAGATAAACAGATCAGTAGCCACAAAGGTTCCCATAACCCCAGTTATAAGTATCAGGAGCAGGATAAAGAACTCTTTAACCTTTTCTTTGGTATCCCAACTGGCGTAGATCGCACTAAAGCCAATTAGATTCGTCAATAAGAGTAAAGCAATGCTAATGCCGTCTACACCCAGGGCATAATTTACCCCCAAATTCTTTACCCAGGGGATAGTTTCTACGAACTGCATTCCGGCTAAGGCCTTATCATAATCAGCAAAAATAAATATGGAGAGAACCAGGCTGATCAAGGTGCTGACAGCCGCTATATATTTAATAGATTTCTCCTCTTCCCGGGGTAAAAACATAATTAATACAGCCCCCAGGATAGGAATGAACAGGGTCATTGACAGAATCGGTAATTCGCCCAACATCAATCCACCTCCTTACGCTAGGGCCGTAAAGACGGCACACATAGCTGCAACTAATATTATAAAAACGCCAGCCACCAGGTATAAGGCATAGCTTTGTACCTGGCCGTCCTCGGTATAACCCAACATCTTGCCCGACCATCCAGTAAAAAAGGCTAAGCCGTCAACCGCTCCGTTGACAATTTTCAAATCAAACCACTCCATTAGGCGGGCACCGCCATCAACGAAAACTGCAATCAACCAGCTATAAACCTCATCTACATAATACTTGTGATATAGAACATTGTATAAACCTGAAAAGCGCT
>CAZYJA010000201.1:0-5483 GCA_964647245.1 uncultured Syntrophomonas sp.
GCGCAAAATGCTTTGGCTACCCTGCAATTTTTAAAAGACAAAGCATCGGGTCGTGGCGGCTTTTTGGTTAACGATGCGCTTAAAGTTAATAACGACAACAAGAAGCTCACTCCGCGCTTAATTGACATGGTGGAAATTAAGGCTGGCGATGTAAGCATACTATTGAGTGATGGGGCGGCCCCACGTTATCATGGTCAGAATGAAAGCCGTCCCAAGAAACATCAGCTATTGATCGAGTTT
Source organism: uncultured Syntrophomonas sp. (assembly GCA_964647245.1). Lineage (GTDB taxonomy): Bacteria > Bacillota > Syntrophomonadia > Syntrophomonadales > Syntrophomonadaceae > PHAA01. The sequence continues at coordinate 241 of CAZYJA010000201.1, forward strand.
GATGATTCCTCAGCAATGAGTGCTACTGTTCAAATGTATGGGGGATTGCAGTGTTTTCATCCGGAAGATTTTGAGAATGTGTATTATACGGTTGCCCAGGAAAAACCTTCCCCACTGACTGAGGAGTTTAATACTGACTATTTTGATGATCTGATCTCCTCTTCATCAGTACAAAAGCTAAGTGCCAAGGCATTTCTGGCTACTGAGCAGAGAATACCGGGTCTTGGCAATGGCGTATTACAGGATATTTTATGGTGCGCGAAAATTCATCCCAAACAGAAAATCAGCACTTTAGCAGCAGAACAAAAACATAACCTGTTTGGTTCAGTGAAAACTATTATTGCCGAGATGACTGAGCTTGGCGGCAGAGATACGGAAAGAGATTTGTTCGGATGCAGCGGCGGGTATATCACGAAGTTAAGTAAAAAAACGGTAGGGTCAGCCTGTCCGGTATGTGGCGAAGTTATTATTAAGGAAAATTATTTGGGCGGAAGCATTTATCATTGTGAAGGCTGTCAGATTCCAGGATGAAAAGAGCCTTCCAGGAATATTGCAGCAAGAAAGTAATGATACTGCCCTATTAATGATAATAATTTAAGATGGAGGTTTTATAATGATAGTCACCCCAGCACATTTAGTTAAAAAGTATTTTCCTGAGCCAGTTGAAACGACTAGAGAACTGTATATGCGTTTAGAACTGGACGAAGCCGGATATTCCTACTTAGGTTGGTTAAAAGATCTGGAAGAGCATTGCCTCAGTAAATATGTGGATGCTGCCGAATATAAGCTCTTGCCGGATAAGGAGAAAAACTATTGGATCAGCCAAAAGGCCTTTGGGACTATTGTTCAAAGCAGCCCGTCCAAAATATGCGACGAGATTAGGGCTTGTATAATGGATATTTCGAAAAAAGTTGCCAAAGACCCGGAATTTGCGAAACAATTGCAGGAACAACTTGACCAGGAAACTGGGCTTGAGCTAGCAACGCCTAAGGTTTCCCGACTGCTAAAATCTAAATATAATAAAACCGGGCAAGATGCGTTTGAATTCTCGGTAAAAGCTAACAAGCTTTATATGGATATCATCTCTGGTTACAATTTTCCGCCGGGGCAAAAAATTAAAAATGTCACTTTCCGTTTTGACCTGGTAGCCGAGAATGGTGTTCCTAACCATATAATTGATATGAAAATAACTCTGACTAATGATCATACCCTTTCATATGAGACTACTTGGCAATGCGCCGAAGAGAAACCACGCTATGCTGCCATTCTGGCGAGTAAAATAATAAGCATTAATCTATTTGAAGATAATAAGAAGCTGATTGACAGTTATGACTATATTTTGGACCGGTCCGAGTTAGAAGCCCTGGAACTCGATCTGGTAAAAATAATCCAGGCACTTAACCAAAATAATGTAATAGTGGAAGAAAAAAATTAGAGGCAGGCAACGGTAAAGAGCCATCGCAAGTTTATGAATATCATTGTCGAAATTAACGGTTATTTTTGGGTAGACCAAATGCAGGATAAATATGGCAATATGGCGAAATTTTCTCTATTATACAAAAAAATTGAGCAGCTAGAATAGTAATGGTTGGAGATTTGGCAAACCAGGATTTGGTCAAAAGGTGCTTGGGATTCAGTTTCGCTTAAAGATTTTAAAAGGATCCAAAGATTAATGACAATGAGAAGCACTAAAAATATCCCGGATAATTTTGATATGATGCATGAAATTATGGATCTTCGCGCTCGTCTCGAAGAAGCCGAAGAGACCTTGCGTGCCATTCGGGAGGGTGAAATAGACGGCCTAATAGTCAACAGCAGTCAGGGTGAGCAGGTCTTCACCTTCTTAGGTGCCGACCACACTTATCGGATGTTAATTGAGCAGATGAACGAGGGGGCCCTGACGCTTACCGCAGATGGGATAATCCTTTATTGCAATGGCAGTTTTGCCAGGATGATGAGAAATCTCCAACAGGAACTTATCGGCAGTTGGTTCTTCAGTCTGTTATACCCAGGCGATCAGTGAAAGCTGCAAATGGATCTTGCCTGGAATTCGGGGGTAGAGCGGAGAGAAATTAGTCTTCGGCGCGGCGATGGAAGCCCTGTGTCGGTTTATTTATCTATGAATTTAATGTTGGTGGAGGGAATTAAGAGGGTATCAGTGGTCATTACTGACTTGTCGGACCTGAAAGAACGTGCCAGTGAACTGGAGCTGGCTAACTATCAGTTGCAACACGAGATTACCGAACATCAGCAAACGGAACAGGCTCTGAGGCAGTCCGAGGAGAAGTTTTCCAAAGCTTTCCACGGAATACCGATAATGATGACCTTGGCTACGGTAGAAGAAGGCATATTTATAGATGCGAATGAGGCATTAATCTCTGAAACCGGTTATACTCGAGCGGAAATTATTGGTCACACTAGTATCGAGCTAAATTTATTCCCCAGGCGAAACAGGCCTGAACTGGTTGATAAGGCTAGGGAAGACGGCAGGATTGAGAATTATGAACTTGACCTGTGTACTAAGTCTGGGGAGATGCGTAAATGCCTTTGCTGGACTCAAGTATTACATATAAATGAGAAGCTATGTCATATAACAGGTATGATTGATATTACTGAGCAAAAACGGGTGGAAGCCAATATGGCCCGCCTTGACCGATTAAACCTCATCGGCGAAATGGCTGCCAGCATCGGCCATGAAATAAGGAACCCGATGACAGCAGTACGCGGATTTATTCAGTTGTTGAAACAACAGGAAGGCTATGGAAAAGATGAAGTATATTTTGACCTCATGATTGAAGAATTAGATCGGGCCAATGGCATAATATCTGAGTTTCTGGGAATGTCCAAAGATAAAGTAGTTGATCTGCAGCCTCGATACCTTGACCAGATAGTAAATGATATTTATCCATTGATAGAAGCTGATGCAAATCTAAAAGGCATGCGAATTGAGTTGGAGTTAAGGAAACCACCCATGCCCATCATGGATAAGAACGAAATCAGGCAATTGCTTCTCAACATGGCTCGCAACGGTATGGAAGCCATGGCAGAGGGTGGTACATTAACGATTGGCACAAGAGAAGAAGATGAAGATATCGTCTTGTTTATAAAAGACGAGGGGCACGGAATTCCCAGTCAACTATTGGATAAACTGGGAACTCCGTTTTTTACTACCAAGAATAACGGGACGGGCCTGGGGCTTGCTGTCTGCTATAGTATTGCAGCGCGCCATAATGCCAGGATCGACTTTAGAACTGGACCCCAAGGTACTACATTTTATATATATTTTCCGATACCGCAGGAGCAGATATTACTGTTTTAATTTATGGTAAGTCAAAAGTGTCAATAAAGTCAGGCCGAGCCAAACATGCTTTGAAAACATTCTAAAGGGAGAATCTGATATTATTCCAAATGGCAACCCACAAAAAGAGGTCCCTTATACCTTGCTTCATGTATTCGGCAAGTAAAAAAACAACAAAATATGGGTGAAGCCAGAACCTGATTCTTTACAGACCCGTGGGCACAGGAAATTATCATAAGGGGTATTATTTATTTCCGTTTCAATACATGGTATACTTTTGATATATATTTGACAGGAGGTTACCATGATGCCTAACAGACTTCGCAGACCAGGTGTAATGATCGTTAAGCCATCGTCTATTATTCGTTCAGATTACAAGAATTTTTCCAGGCTCTGTCACGAAACAGACGATCCCATCATCATTACAAATAATGGTGAAAACGATCTTGTTGTTATGAGTCATGAGGCTTTCTGCCGTCGCGAAGCGTGGATTCGCCTACAAACAAAGCTGTCCTCAGCAGACAAACAGATTATAGCTAGCGACCTTGTTGATCATGACGAGGTTTTCACCCGGCTAAGGGAGCGAGTCCATGACAAAGCTTAGAATACGTTATACACAAGATGCGGTAGACGACCTGGATAGTATTTTTGATTATATATCGGAGGACAAGCGAACAGCTGCCGCCAATATGCTAGAGCAAATCGAAAAGTCAATTCTGAAGTTGGCCGACAACCCGCGTATGGGAACCGTCCTTCCAACGAATGAGCTATCGTTAGTGGAGCCGGGATATCGTCGTATTGTGGTGAAACCGTATTTGATCTTTTATCGCATCGGCAAGGACGAACTATTTATTTCTCGCGTCCTGCATAACAGGCAGGATTGGATGAGTATGTTGTTTGACAACAGTTTTACAGATAGGTAGTTGACATTCTCCCCATACTTAGTCCCCTTCTCTATATTCCAGAATGTCCCCGGGCTGGCAGTCCAGTGCCCGGCAAATGGCCTCCATGGTGGAGAAACGCATTGCTTTGGCCTTGCCGGTTTTTAGGATGGAGAGATTGGCCTGACTGATGCCGATCTTTCAACTGGTAAAAACAATAATCTAAAGGAAGAGCCGATAACCACAAGATAATCTCATAGGTTATCGGCTCTGTGTCTTTGCGCCTTATCTTATGCAATTCTTCATTCTCAACGAGCAACCGTAAAATGGGTTTTCCGTTTATTATTTCTTCCGAACCGGAATCCAAACTTCACTATAAGCGTAATCTTTCTTATTTACATCCATTTTTGTAAAAGAAAAAGAAGGGGCCTGGATTACTTCGTAATTGGAAGAAGGAAGCCATTCTGAATATATTTTGGCCATTGTTTCTTGTAACGTAGCCGGAAATGGTCCTTCGTTTGGAAACACTGCCCAGGTATAGGCTTTTACTGGCACTTTTTCGAGTAACTCACTCACTTGATTCTCAGTGGTTAAAATACCAATCAAGTGAGTTAAATCTCCTTCCTCTTTTAAGAAATTAGCATCTGCATCATAAGAGGCATTGACGATTTCATAAGGCTCCATATTTTGGAGAGAATGCATTGCTGCTTTTTGTTGGTCCGTTATGCTTAATGCAAGCTTCACAATCTCGTTGTTAACACCTTCAAATTGCATAGGAACCCGTTTGCTTACCCCGACTAAATTAAAAGCTGGTTTGTCTTCAATTCTAAATTCCATAGTTATTCCTCCCTTAACGGTTATTACGAATGAAAGTTTGGGAAACGATTTACTTATGCCTTTCTTGGTTACATCGGAGGGTAAAAAACCACTCCATTTTTTAAATGCTCGAGTAAAGCCGTCGATTGATTGATAACCATATTTAAAAGCAACATCGGTTACTTTTTCTCCATGTAATAAATCCTTATTTGCTTCCGACAGTCTTCTGTTTTTGATATATTCACTAA
>CAZYJA010000202.1:0-4175 GCA_964647245.1 uncultured Syntrophomonas sp.
CGTGGTACTCTTTTCTCTTGGCCTCCTGGGCACATTATCACGCCCTTCTGCTTTTTCAACATTATACTTTATTACTTATTCCCGCACAAAAGAACCGTCCCCTTGTGCTTCTAAATGTGACAGTTTAGCCACTGTTAATTATGAACCTGGTCAAATTGCTATCAAACTGCAAGGTTCGGGCGTTGATACTTACAATCAGGTAGTCAAAGGGATTTTAGCCAATCAAGGGGGCTTACTTCAGGTTAAACCTGCTTTCCACAACAAAAAACGCGCGCCTCATTTGGAGATAAAAGGGCTTTGGCTTGAGGATTGGGGCTTTAAAATCGGAAGTATATTCGTGGTTCAGGCTGAACAGGGATTAATAAATATTCGCTTGCTGAACATGGAGAAGATCTGACAATCCGGGGACTTTTTTCATAGGTGGAAGTTCCCTTCATATATATAAAGCTTTAAAAGGTGGGCGTCTCACTGAGACAATCTGTGCAGGCTGGTTATGGCCAATGCTAAGTATGCTATGTTTTAAAACTGCCCGCCTTTTGAAGCTGTTACCAAAGGGGTAAAGCAAAGTATTTGCCCTTTTGCTGACAGCTTTAAACATAAACCACTCGTCAATTAGTGCGGTATCAGAGGAAACTTTGATATAACGCTGGTATTTGGGATGTTGGTTAATTTAGTTCTTTGAAAACTCAATACATAATGAAAAGGAGAGATGAAAAATGCTGCACCCGAAAATGATGTATGTCTATGTGGGTATTGACAGCCACAAGGACACCCACTGCGCCGTAGTCCTAAACTGCTTCTTTGAAAAGCTGGGCGAAATCACTTTTTCTAACGCTCCCGGCAAATTCGAGGAATTTCTTAAGGCCGTGCGCAAATTTAAGCCCAAAGAAACTAAGCTAGCCTTCGGCTTGGAGGATACTTCAAGCTATGGCCGCAACCTGACCGTTTTTTTAAAGGGTAAAAAACAGGTGGTTAAGCATGTGAATGCTTCCCTGGTAGCTTCCGAAAGGCGAAGCCGGAACGTACTCCACAAGACGGATTCTGAGGACGCCGAATGTGCCGCCAGGGTTTTGTTAAACCGCTTCGACCAGTTGCCGGACGCTGATCCACAGGACAAGTATTGGGTACTCAAAAACCTGGTTATCCGGCGTAGGTCTATCGTCAAAATGAACTCAGCGTTAAAGAATCATTTGCATTCCTTTCTGACCAGCCATTACCCCAATTATCGCAGGTTTTTTGTAAACATTGACTGTAAAAGTTCCCTGGCATTCTATGAAAAATATCCTTCACCCTCTAAGCTGGAAGGCGTTACCGTTCAAGAACTGGCCGAATTCCTGGCGGAATATTCCGGCAGAAAGCTTATGTTTGAAAGAGCCCGAACAATTCTTGAACATGTAGCAAATGACGGTGATACCACAGTTCAATACCAGGAAGCCAGAGACTTGGCGGTTCAATCAACTTTAAACCAGATCAAAAACAACCTTAAAGAAATTGCCTCAATTGATGCCATTTTAGAAGACTTCCTTTACCAGTTTGATTACAAACTCCAGACCGTGAGAGGTATTGATAATGTAACAGCTGCCAACCTGATTGCCGAAATCGGGGACATTTCCCGTTTTCCCACTTCGTCCAAACTGGCCCGTTATTCCGGCGTGGCTCCGGTGACTTACGCCTCGGGTAAAAAGGATTTGCAATTCGCCAACCAGCGCGGCAACCGAACTTTAAACTCTATTTTCTTTAGTCTGGCAGTAGTGGTTACCATGACGGCGGGTAAGAACAAGAAAATCATTAACCCCTACTTTTACGAATACTACCACCGGAAAATATCCGAAGGCAAGACCAAAAGGCAAGCTTTGAAATGCGTGCAAAGACGCCTGGTAAATATCATCTGGTCCATGATGACTCACAAAACCGGGTATATTAACCCGCCTACACAGGACTTCCCGAAAGAGGTTAAAGCGGAGAGCACTTGAGAAAGTGTTCTCCTGCTCCCACAACTAACGAAATTAAGCTATTGCATACGCTCTAGCTTTTGAAAATCATTACTACATTATTCCATAATTCTGGTAAGATTAAGGAGAATTGGTGCGACTGTTTTTTGACAATCACATAAGGTAAATGGTTTTGGTCCTTCTAGTCAGAACCTATTAAGGATTGTAATAACAACCCTATTAATTATATTGACCCGACGGGACACGTACCACAATGGATGACTAACACATGGAATTCATTTACACAAATTCCTTCAACAGTTAACAACAGTTGCTCAGACACCTGGAATAATACAGTCCCACAGACCATAGATTATTTAGGCTCTGACGAAGCTCAGGAAGCATATATTGATACCATTGGAACTGTTGCAACAGCACATGTCCTTGCTTTTAGCATGGTTGAAGGGGCAGCAGCCATTGCAGCAGCGGGGACGGTTAGTTACATTGATGAAGCGGCAATGGCAAGAAATTGGCAAGGTAGAGGTTCTTATTCGGGAGTAGATGACTGGTCTAATATCACAATTGGAAAAGGTACAAAAATATGGGGCGGTGCGCCAGGTCAAAGTAATTTCTATACAACGGAAGAAGCGATGCAAATTGTAGGTAATGACGCAACGAAACTTAACCAAGGTCTTCAAATAGGAAAAGGTAATTATCCTCAATTCAGACCGGGGATGACTCAGTACGAGGTAACACAGGATATTACTGTTGGGTACTCAAGAGCTTTAGCTAATCCACAATATGGTGCAGGTGGACTTGACCAATATTATATATCAAACTATGAGAATGTGTTGAGCCCGATCAAGTCTATTATCATGACAAATAGGTAATTAAGAGGTGTAAAAATATGATTGATATTAAAAGCGGAAATCTATCATTAAATGGTAATAGCTTTATAATGAAAAAGGGTTTAACTAAAGATGAGTTTATGAAATCAAACTTAATTAATGACGTTTTGAGCCAAGAAACATACGCTTTTACAAATTATTACTTGAAACCCCAGTTAATAGGAAGTGATATGTTTATAGTTGTTTTGTATTTCAATCAAAATGATATTATTGATTTTATAAATATCAGTTTATCAGGTGATGGAAATGTACCAACATGGAATGATTGGTCAGAGAGCAAGGAACTTAAGAGAAAAGAATCGCATGATAAATGGTTAGAAAAGAATATTGGAAAACCACCATATAAGTATTCATGGGGTGAAATATCCTCAAATTATGATCCTCGTTCAGGTTCAAGTATGATTACTATTAAATACAGTGCATAAAAAGGTTACACGGATGTCGAGGGGACTTTTCGATGACAGTCCCCGGAAAAATGGCTGGGATCTGTATGGCAGGTTTCCAGCTCTTCTTTTTTGGTCTTGGTTACACCGGGACGGTGATAGCGTAACAATGGAAAAATAGCCGAATTACCGATTTAAAAGGTGTTCGGCTTTCGCTTGCTTAATAAATCTTAATACCAACCGGGCGCCCCAGCGGAAGCGTGGGGACGTTCTTTTTGCTTCCACCTTATTAAGAAATCATTCACACTCTTCCACCGGAATCCCCAGGAGGATGACCGCCTGGGAGTAACTAAAATTCGAATACGTTTTCGAATTTGACAAGCCCTCGCCGGGAGAGGCTAAATTGGATCCGAATTGCAGGTATATCCGCATCAGGTGCTCGGGCTAAAAGATCTCTAGGGGACGGAGTTAGTGACAACATTTAATAGTAAATGGGCTGGAACCTTGTAATTATGCAGGTCTCCCTCTCTTCTTTTTGGTCTAACTTCCGTACGATAGCCGTGCTGGATAAATCTTATCCAGCACCGGGGCGCCTCGCCGCCCTGCTTCGCGCGCGTCGAGACTGCCCCTAGTCCGCTACAGGCACAGGCGTAGGGCTGGGGTTAGATTAAGCTTTTGGGTTTGGCGAAAGGAGGGCCTGAAGGGCAAGCGCGGATGCGCACAGCGCAGGAGCGCCAGCTCCCGGAAGGCACTCCGGTTTTATGCGATTAGGTTATGGGTTTAGGGAGGTCAGCCCGGAGCCTGTGCCTGTAGCGGGCCAGGGCAGTCCCGGCGCGCGTTGTGCGCCGGGGCGCCCGGTGGATAATAAGATTATTTCGAAAGGAAGGCCGAACACCTTTTAAATCGGTAATTCGGCCATTTCCACATTGTTACGCTATGAACGTCCCGGTGTA
>CAZYJA010000202.1:4185-5475 GCA_964647245.1 uncultured Syntrophomonas sp.
GGCAGTCCCGGCGCGCGTTGTGCGACGGGGCGCCCGGTGCTGGATAAGATTTATTTTTTCTGTTGGTATAAAGGTGTTTTCATACTTTCAGAGTGTTTTAAGGGGGAGGGTAATTATGTCGCCAACCCCGTCCCCCTGACATTCATTACCTTAGATTAGAGGTGTTGTCAACAATTCCGTCCCCTTGACACTGTTCCTGCATATTCAGGAAGTTTAATGGCCAAGAATATTTGACCTCTTTTTTCCTGAAGATCAGTGGATTTCCTGAATAGAAGAGAAGAATTCCATAAAGACTGATTATCATAACTATATAGAATGCTTGAAGGGCAAACCATTCAAAATACGAATTACTAGGAAATAATTTATTAGCATCTTTTATTATGAAGAGGCCTACATATCCCCAAATACGGGCTACTATACATTTAATCGCTATCATGTTTCTCTTTTTGCGATCTAACGGGGATTTTGTTATTACGGCTTTAATGATAAAAATAACTAGACAAAACCACCATATGTAAGAAATAATCGACCCTATTGTTAATAAGTAGTCTTCTGCGGTAAGAATTCTTAATCCAATAAGTTCCTGCATATTCATCCTGATATGCCTCCTCTCCTATCGTCTAAGGCTGGAACGGATCTGGAATTAATGTATTTTTTCTTCTAAGTTCCATTAATCCGTTTGCTCCTTGGTTTGCAGTTTTCCAATCGTCAAACGGGTTTAATGCCTCTAGTGATTCTATAAATTGCCCTGGAACATTATTTAAACTGTTTATGTTGTTTTGGAAAGCTGATATTTCCCTTTCTTCACGTTGAGAAAGGCCAATAGTGGTCCGAACGGTATCTGCTTCCATCATTATATGGCCATCCTGAATATTAAGCCAACCATCTTCATCAATATTCCATGAAGCTGCAGTCTGACCATCAATCAATATACTGGCACAGCGGGTTTCTTCATCCCATGACAATGAAGCATCGATGCCTTCCGTTTGCAATTCAGCAACTGTTACAGACAAAGTTTGCACTTCATGCCCTCTCGGGTCAACATATTTGATAGGGTTATTGTTACAATACGTATACAGGTTCAAACTTAGCGGATTAATAATACTACCTTCCATGCTATCCTTCGATACAAACCTGCTGATAGTAGGGTCGTAGTACCTGGCTCTAAGATAATATAATCCGGTCTCGTTGTCATATATTTCTCCGCTGTATTTGAAGGAATTCGCTATCCCTTCAGTCTGGCTTTTGATATTGCCCCATTCATCATAGGTATACTCGTTTATTACTGTT
>CAZYJA010000203.1:0-5318 GCA_964647245.1 uncultured Syntrophomonas sp.
CCCCTCCGAAACTACGTAAATATGATATACCTCTATATCGCCGCGCGGACGGGCAATTTGTGCTGCACCGGATTGTGGCCGTACAGGGGAATAGCTATGTGCTGTGCGGTGATCATCAATGGCAGCCGGAATACGGAATCAGACACCATCAGGTCGTTGCTGTCGTTAAGGCGTTTTATCGTCAAGGAAAATATATAGACTGCAGCACGAGCCGGGGATACCGGCTGTATTGTGGGCTATGGACCACCCTATTGCCCGCCCGCCGCTTCTTTTTCAGAGTTGAGGGGTGGGTGAGCCGAGCGAGGGGGAAGCTCTTTGCCAGATAAACCAATCCTACAATGGCTGTACTTGAACTCCCGGGCCGTATTGAGCGATAGGCCCATTTTGCTGTTAGATGAAGCCAGTTCCGCACTTGACGAGCATACCGAACAGAGGCTGTTCAATAATCTGCAGGCCATGGTCGATAAAACCTGCCTGATCATATCCCATCGCTCCGCCGCCCGAGAAATTTGTGACCAGGTGATAAACCTGGGAACCCAAGCTGTTACTATCCAGCGAGGTTAACCCACAAATCGACATTCCATCAGCTTTAATGTAAATTAACTACAATAGTGCAAAAATATTGGCAAAATACCGCGCAAAATGTTATGATAGTAAACAGGAAAATAATTACATAGCTGGTAAACCAATATTTTAAAGGTGATAATATGAAATTGATTTCATGAAGCATTCGCAGGCCTGTATTAGCTCAGAATTACTGGCGATGGAAAAGGAGTGTTGAGCATGAAAAAAGTGTATGAACAACCTGAAATGGAAATTACCTTTTTTAGCGTGGAAGACATCATAACCAGCAGCAGCGACAATGAGGCAGCTTGGATTTCTCAATGGTAGTCATGAGCATTACAGGGTTCAAACCACCAAGTCTCTATCAACGAACGGAAAAAGCCAGCATGACAAAGCATGGGCTTCTTGCTTGGCTGGGCGGCGTGATCTGTCTCCTGGCTACGATTGCATTGAGTAGTGGCACCGCTTATGCACTTACTTGCAGCGGTACTGGGACCGAGGCAGATCCCTATCTTATTTCCAGTTCAACCCATTTGGGGGAAATAAGTTCGGAAGTTAAAGCAAATACGAATTTAGACCATAAATATTTTCGGCAAACTGGGAATATCGTTTTTGAGCATAATGAAAGCTTTACTGCCATAGGTACCAGTATTGGTTCCAGATATTTTACCGGGAACTATGACGGTGGTAATTATACCATCAGCGGTATCAGCATAAATCGCAGTGACACTGACTGCCAGGGCTTGTTTGGCTATGTAGGTTCTAGTGGTACGATTAAAAATGTCAGGCTAGTGGATAGTGTTATTACTGGGAAGAATTACGTGGGGAGCATTGTGGGCAAGAACGACGGAATAGTGGAAAACTGCTCTTGCTCAAATACTGCTATAACCGGGACTAATTATGTCGGGGGTATCGTTGGACAAAATATATTCAAAGCTGTCGTGGCAAAAGGTGCCAATAGCAGTACCGTTACCGGTACTCAATATGTTGGAGGGGTGGTTGGGCATAACAACAATGGAACAGTGAAAAATTGTTATAATAGGGGCAATATAAATGGTGATAGTTATGTCGGGGGTGTGGCGGGGTTCAAATTATTAGGGACGATGCAGAATTGTTATAACACGGGCATTATCAGCGGTACAACTTTTGTGGGTGGAGTGCTGGGGGAGAACAATGGTGATGGGTTCACTAATAATTATTTTTTGCAAACCGATACAATAAATGCAGGCTTACCTGGCATAGGCAGCCCGGCTGGTAATACCGGGGCAGAGCAGCGTACCGCAGCCGCCATGCAGGCTGATGCTTTCGCCTATAATCTTAATACCACCGGGACAATCAAGGTCAATAGCGGGGTTTGGAGCCGAAATCCCGCTGTAAACGATGGTTACCCGATTATGGCTGATGCGGACAATCGGGCCATATATAAGGTGAATTTTATTAATGATGCGGATGTCTACTCAATAGATTATTCCGGTTTCACTGCTACGGTTTCCCTGCCCTCAGACCCCAGCCAAGCTGGTTATGGATTTGGCGGATGGTATACGGGTCTTGGCGGGACCGGCACCGCCTTGACAACGGATACTCCCATAACCTCTGACCTGACGGTCAATGCTCATTGGTACCAGGATGCCGCTAATTTACCGGCATTTGAGTTAGTAGGGGCGGAGCTGAGGAATGATAGCCCGGAAGGATTACGATTTATAACTCGCCTTTATAAGAATGAGTTTTTCGCCAGCAATAGAATCACCGAATATGGCACCGTGATTTTGCCGCAAGCACTTATCGGTGCGGGGAAAACTTTAAGCCTGACAACTGTACCGTCTAATTATGATCATGTTCTAAAACCGGACTCAGCCATTGTGATTATTCCAGCTGTCCACATTTATACCCAAAATGATGATTATGTAGTGTACACGGGGGTATTGACGAATATTCCTGTCACCCGCGAAGAAGAAGGCATCACCGCCATTGCCTATGTGAAGTATCGGGACGATAATGACAGGGAACAAATCATTTATTCAGCCAGCTTTACCAGGTCTATCAAGGAGGTCAGAACTCTACCATAATAAGATAGTGTTAACCTCAAGGTTGCCTCAATGAGATGGCAAAAAATAAAAGTCCATGCGGTCAAATCTACAAAGGGACGGTAACATGGCAAATAATAAAATAAAGGTAGGAGACTATTTAATCAAGCTGCTGCAGGCAGTATTGTATGAGCAAATTCCACCGCCTCCTGGCGATCTGGATCTACACCGATTGTACCAATTAGCCGCCTGGCACAGCGTTGCCAATATGACTTGCTATGGATTGGTAAAGGTGCAGCCTTCGCTCTCTCCGGAAGCCCTTCATCCCTTTCTCGAAGCCCGCAACAAAGCCTTACTTAAGGAAGCTCGGCAGCAGCTGGAGGTCGAAATGATCTTAACGGCTCTGGAGCATTCTCAACTTGAGTGGCTGGGACCGGGCGAGGCTAAAGGCTGGAAGTAGAGATGAAGCCAGTCATTATGCGGCCATTCAACGCCAAGCGGGTTTGTAGTATAATTTAGCTAGTATCAGAGTTGATATTAACGACATTGAACGGGAGTCGTTGCCAAATGAGCTTGGATGAGGCCCTTTCTATCATGCATTGTGATCTGGATGCATTTTTTGCTGCGGTGGAGCAGCGGGATAATCCGGATTTAGTGGGAAGGCCGGTTATTGTAGGGGGACAACCAGATTCGCGTGGAGTGGTGGCCACTTGTTCTTATGAAGCCCGCCAATACGGGATAAAATCTGCTATGCCGTTGGCCCAGGCCCGACGTTTATGCCCGGAGGCAGTATTTCTGCCGGTGGCTATGTCTCGCTACCAGGAGGCTTCGAAGCAGGTTTTCCAAATTTTCAGTACCTATACTCCCAGTATCGAACCCCTCTCCATCGATGAAGCTTTTCTTGACCTCACCGGGTGTATCGGTATTTTTGGGTCTATGGAGACTATTGCCCGGCAAATTAAAATCCGGGTAAAATCAGAGGTGGGGTTGAACATTTCGGTGGGCATTTCTTATAACAAATTCCTGGCTAAACTGGCTACCGAACTGGGTAAACCGGATGGTTTGAAAATGATCACGCACGCAGATACCAGTGCGGTACTCCACCCGCTGCCCGTTTCCTATCTGTGGGGGGTAGGGGAAAAAAGCCGGCAGCAGCTGAATAAATTAGGAATTACTACTATTGGCCAACTGGCGGAGATGAGTCCCGAAAGGTTGGAACGGCAGATGGGGCAGCATGCCCGTATTTATTGGGAGTTGGCCCATGGGATTGATAAACGTCTGCTGGAACTGGATCGCAAACGCAAATCGATGGGCCGGGAAATTACCTTCGAACATGATATTGCTGATAAGACCGAACTGGAAACGGTGCTGCTCGATTTGGCTGGACAGGTAAGCAGACTGCTGCGCCGCCAACATTTAACGGCTCGGACATTTACCCTGAAGCTGCGCTACCAAAACTTTAAGACTCTCACCCGCCGCGTAACCTGGTCGGGCCAAAGCAATAGCGAAGTAGCTATTTACCATGCCGCCTACAATTTATTTTATAAAGTATTTCACCCAGGTGACAGCATACGGCTCTTGGGTCTTTATGCCAGTAACCTGGAAGAAACCCCTGAACTTATAGAGGGTGATCTTTTTGCTGCAGCGCAAGATAAAAGAAGTGAGAACCTGGACCATGCTCTGGACCAAATTCGCGATCGTTTCGGCGAAAAAGCCATAACCAAGGCCAGTCTATTAAAAAGACCTGAGCAATAACTTAATAACTGGGGGTCTGACCCCCAGTTATTAAGTTATTATGAGCCCAAGTGAGCAGAAGAGAGGAGGTTTAGTTTGAATTCATCAAACTGGATTGCGATTTATTTGCCACTGTTTATAATATTCCTTATTATTTTTCCCCACCAACGGGAGCTGCAAAAAAAGGTGACTATTAAAAATCGAAAGAGAAAGGGTGTAAGAAATATAATGAATGAGATAGTTATGAAATATATAGGTAAGACTTGCAAGATATCATCAGGATCATTTGGCACTAATATAACCGGTAAAATAATTGATGTGAAAGAAAATTGGATCGAGGTAGAGACTAGAAAAGGCAAAGAGCTTATAAATGCTGATTTTATTCAGAACATCCAAGTAAAGTCGTAATAGGCCTCACACAGGGCATATTTCCAAGCAAAGCTGGCTATTATAAAAGCAGGTTACAATAGCCTGTTAATGGAGATGGTGTCTTGAACGTGATTGAGATAAACAAACTTACTAAATATTATGGCAAATCCCGCGGGATAGTCGATATCAGTTTTAATGTTAAGGAAGGCGAGATTTTTGGCTTCATAGGACCTAATGGGGCTGGTAAATCGACTACTATTCGCACCCTCCTGGCATTGATCTACCCAACCAGTGGCTCAGCTAAAATATTTGGTCAGGATTGTATCAGAGAAGGTGCCCAGATTAGACAGCATATCGGCTATCTACCTTCCGAAGTGTTTTATTATGACAACATGAGAGTCATTGACCTATTAAAATATTCGGCGAGTTTTTATCCTGACGTCGATAATAAGCGCATTTATGAATTAGCGGAAATTATGGATTTGGACCTAAAAAGGAAAATCGACGACCTTTCTTACGGAAACAAAAAGAAAGTCGGTATTGTTCAGGGCTTGTTGCACAGTCCCAAACTTATAATATTGGATGAACCGACCGGCGGATTGGACCCCCTGATGCAGCACAAGTTTT
>CAZYJA010000204.1:0-5316 GCA_964647245.1 uncultured Syntrophomonas sp.
GCTGCAGACTCTAAAATCATACGGCGTTCACCTGCCGTCGCAGCACCGGTCAGACAAGCTACTACGGTAGGAGTTGACCCAAAATACCTCTTTATAGAAATAAAATGCTGTTCAGCTAATATCTCGGTAGGAGCCATAATCGCTGCTTGATAGCCGCTGGCGACCGCCTGGGCCATTGCCACCGCCGCCACTACGGTTTTACCGGAGCCCACATCTCCCTGTAGCAATCGATTCATGGTGCGAGGCGATTCCATGTCAGCCACTATCTCATTGACGACCTGTTGTTGCGCCGTTGTAAGCGTAAACGGCAGGCTCCGGGTCAGCCGTTCAACCAGATCGTTTTGCGGTCGGTGGACTATAGCTGCCGGGCTGCCGGTTAAACTTCTCTTCTCCAAGGCAAGACTTAGCTTGAATAGCAGCAACTCCTCGAAGGACAGCCTTCGCCGGGCCTGCAGATACGCAGCTCCACTGACTGGAAAATGAATATTACGCAGGGCCAACTGTATACCGCACAGATTATAATGATTCATTATTTCTTCAGATAATATTTCGGGATAGGACGAAAGATAGTTGTCCAGGGTATAGATCATGATTTTACGCATGGTCTTTTGGGTTAAACCTCCAGTCAGCGGGTAGATGGGCACCACTGATAAATCTAGATCTGCACCGTCTATTATTTCAAAATCAGTAACATTAAATTCGTTAACCCCGTAGACGTTCTTAACCCTACCACTTAAAAATATATCCATGCCCGCCTTAAGCTGGCGAGACAAATAGGACTGATTAAACCAGGTTGCGGTAATCGTGCCGGAAGCGTCTTCAATAATCGCTTTAAATATATGAAAACCCCGTCTGGTGGGAAAATTACCAGTATTCACAACCCGACCACGAATACTGGCAACTGTCCCATCCGACAGGGCAGCGATTCTCTCCACTTTACTACGGTTAAAATAAGCTCTGGGAACGTTCCACAGCAAGTCAAAAATGGTTTCAATCTCCAACTTGCGCAGAAGATTGCTGCGCTGCGGCCCGACCCCCTTTAGAAATTGTATGCCTGCAAAAAGTCTGTCCATCAGGTCCCCTCTATACAACGGGTTTATTCCACCGACAGCAGGTAGCTATAATGGGGCTGCCCGCCGTAGTGCATTTCCACTTCGGCATTCGGATATTTATCGGCAATTGCGGCCTTTAGTTGCATAGCCTGGTCTTCATTAATATCAGCCCCATACAAAAAAGTTATAAGTTCGCTATTCTCAGCCTCTATTTTTTCCATTAATACTGACACCGCTGCTTCAACCGTCGTACCCGTCAAGCTTATTTTGCCATTAATGATACCTATGCTATCGCCTGCTTTTATATCCAAACCGTTAACCGCTGAATCCCTAACCGCTGTGGTTATCTCGGCGTAACGAACATTCTGCATATCGCGGTTCATCGCGGCTACTACTTGCTCCAAATCACCGGCAGAGTCATAGGAGATCAGGGCGCTTATGGATTGCATGACCGACCTGGTCGGGACTACTTCCACCTGTTTGGTGCTCAAGTGCTTAACCTGCTCGGCGGCCATAATAACGTTGCCATTATTGGGCATAATAATAATTTGATCGGCATCTATTTCATTGCAGGCATTAAGCAAATCTTCGGTACTGGGGTTCATGGTTTGCCCGCCCTCTACTACCTGGTCTACGCCCAGATTATGTAATATTTTCACCATACCGTCACCCACCCCAACCGCAACCAGACCAAGCCTATGCGGTTCCTGAGGCTTGGTCTCTTCCCAGTTAAGGCGCTGTTCATGTACCTCTTCCAACATATTGTTAATTTTAATATCATTTAAACTGCCAAACTGCAAACAGGTTTCCAACACCTTGCCGGGGTGATTGGAATGAATATGTACCTTGATTAAGTCCTCCTCCCCAACTACTAACATAGAATCGCCCAACGGGCTCAAGTGATCCCTGATGTCAGCGGCATCGAGATTATTACCTTTAATTAAAACTTCCGTACAATAGTTGTAGGATAATTCGATATCCTTATCAATTTTACTCCCTTCCAGGGCAGCCGCTTTATCTTTGTAGACATCTAGAATTATGTCTTTTTCATGAGCCAATCCTTCCACTAAGCCTTCCAGGAAAAATAATAAGCCCCGGCCCCCGGCATCAACCACCCCCGCTTCCCTAAGGATAGGTAACATGGAGGGAGTTCTCTCCAAAGTCTGGTATCCTACCTTAATTCCCGTCAATAGGGTTAACAATATGTCATGATTTTCCTTGGCCTCTTTTTCACAGGCTCCGGCTATTTCACGGATAATCGTTAATATGGTACCCTCCACCGGCTTCATAACTGCCTTGTAGGCAGTATCCGACCCGGCTCGCAGAGCCTGGGCTATTATTAATGCGTTCGCCTCTTCTTTGCCTTCCAATACCTTGGCCAGGCCCCGAAAGATTTGCGACATAATTACCCCCGAATTACCGCGAGCTCCCATTAATGAGCCCATAGAAATAGCTTTGGCAACCTTGCCCAGTGGTTCTTGCTGGTGTTTCTCCCCTTCTTTTACGGCTGCCAGCAGGGTTAAATACATATTGGTTCCAGTATCACCATCCGGTACCGGAAACACATTTAGTAAGTCCACCTGCTCACGATTATGCTCTAAATTTATACATCCTGCTTTTACGCTTCTTATCAAATCATTTCCGTTAATGCTAAGCAAACTCAAGCCGTTTATCCTCCCAACTATATATCTTTCAGCACCCTAACACCCTTGACATTTACATTTACACTTGCTACCGGCAATTCAGCATTATTTTCTAAAACATAGGTAACTGTCTGCATAACATTAAAAGCTACTTCCGTTATTTTTATACCATATCCAACAATAACATATACGTCAATAACCAGACCATTCTCAGTGCTGCTTACCTCTACCCCCCGGCGAATAGATTCGATACCCAAAATATTGCCAATCTCGCTCTGAATATTGTGAGGTACCATGCCCACTAATCCATAACAATCCAAAGTGGCCAAGCCAGCCAGAGTTTCAACTAGTTCCTTGGTTACCATAATATTTCCCAGGGCGCTGCTTCTAATTTTATACATCTAATTCCCTCCTATCTAACATAATCATAATTCTCTATGACTTTATTTATTCCTTTTTCTTGCCCTTTCCATTTGTTTTTGTTAAAATGTCTAAGTGCAACTGTTATAGAGAGGGGGCAAAAAAGTGGCAAATTGTGATATTTGCGGAAAAGGCGTAACTTTTGGCAAAAAGTACAGCCATTCCCATATAAGAACCAACCGGCAATGGAAGCCCAATGTCCAACGGGTAAGAGTTATAGTAGAGAAGACACCCACCAAATTATATGTGTGTACGCGTTGTTTGCGTTCAGGCAAAGTACAAAGAGCTTTATAATCTAAATAGATTCGAGCCTTAGATTAATTCTAAGGCTTACTATTTTTCAGATCCCTTATTTCCTGAAGCGTAAATGAATAACGCTCCTGACAGAAGTTGCAGAAGACTTCAATATCCTCATCATTATCACCTTTTACCTCGTCCAGGGAAAGACCACTCATTACCCGCCCCAGCTTCTCTCGATTGCAATTGCAGCGAAAGTCAACCGCCTCTTCGCCTACTATTTCATACTCAATTCCATTCATAATCTGGGGCAAAATGTCAGCGAGCTTATCGTGGCGATTCAGAACTGCAGTAATCGGACCTAAGGCCAGAATGTTATTCTCAATAATCGCTAATACTTCGTCCTGAGCCCCAGGCAAGGCCTGAACCAACAACCCTCCCGCTACTTGAATACTCAAATCAGTATTAACCAGGACTCCGAGAGACACCAATGAGGGAACTTGTTCCGATAAGAGAAAATACTGAGCTATGTCCTCGGCAACTTCTCCGCTAACCAATGCAACCCGACCAGAAAAGGGCTGTTTCATGCCCATATCTTTGATAACTTCAATTTCACCGTCGGTCCCAATCAGGTCTCCCACTGCCAGCTTACCAGTGCTGCGGCAAGGCAAATCAGCCCACGGATTAGCAATTAGACCCCGCACCCCCCCTTTAGAATCAGCGGTGGCCAGGACCGTACCGGCCGGGCCGTTTCCATTTAGCTTCACCGTCAGGGTGTCTTCTTCACCCTTCAGATCGGCGGCCATCATAACGGCCGCAGTCATAACCCGGCCTAAGGCCGCTGAAGCCGTAGCCGAAGTCCCATGTCGCTGGTGGGCCTCGTCAACCAAAGCGGTAGTGCGGGCTAGATATATTCTAACATTTTTATCCTTATCCATAATTTTCACTAAATAATCTCTTTCCATACCTTTATCCTTCCTACTTATAGTGCTGTTTAAATTATACCCCAATCATAATTCCCATACCGATTTATATGCCCTGGTTAAATTGCTTACAGGGTCTCGATCATAATGGGAATGGAAAGGATAATTATAATGCAAAAGGCCATCTTCAAGCCTATTTGACTTCCAAGACAGCCTCTTTTTTACTTATCGGCCTTCGATTGTTCCAGTTTGCGCTCCAGGCCATGGCAAACCGCCTCGGGAACCATACTGCTTACGTCCCCGCCCAGCATGGCAGCTTCTTTGACTCCGCTGGAACTCACACAAATATAATCACTATCAGCCATCACGAAAATGGTATCGACCTCGGGGAGCAATCTCCTATTAATCATGGACATTTGTGTTTCATATTCGAAGTCGGTCAGTGACCTCATACCTCTGATAATTACCCCGGCCTCTTTTTCTTTGAGGTAATCAACCAGCAAACCACTAAAGCAATCAACTTCGATATTATTCAGATGCTTGGTGGTCTCTTTTATTAAAGCTACTCTTTCCTCCGGCGTAAACAGAGCCTGCTTATACACATTATGTACTACAGCCACAATAATCTTATCAAATATTATACTGGTCCGCTGTAATATATCGACATGACCTTTGGTTATCGGATCAAAACTACCTGGGTATACAGCAATCTTCAACAATGACTCCCCTTTCTGTCTGGGAACCCGCCAACATTTGCTTTATATAGAATCTTGCCCGCAAAAATGGCCTTTTAGTATTTTAACACGGAAATAAATATATTCAACCATATTTTTTACCTGGCAGATATTCTTCTTCCCAAGTAACCAATAACCAGTGGGGCTAATCCCGGAAAATTGCCATAAAAAAGAGGATTCCCCTATGGAGGAACCCTCTTTTAAGTAATTGCTTAGGACATTGATTGCCACAAAACCTCTGCTACGTCGAAGACCTTGGTGTTCTCTTCCGCTTCCGCAGCCTTGACCCCGTCAGATATCATAGTCA
>CAZYJA010000205.1:0-5234 GCA_964647245.1 uncultured Syntrophomonas sp.
CAGGTACATATAAGGAAGTATCAATAGCGGTGTGAAGATTATATTCCTGGCATTTCTTGAAAACTTCGGTCACAAATTCTGCCTGTAAGAGTGGTTCCCCTCCGGAAAAGGTGACTCCTCCACCTGAGGTCTGAAAATAGGGGAGACTGCGCAAAATTATTTTCATTATTTCTGCCACTGAATATTCCTGGGCTGTAGCAGCAGTGGGATTCCAGGTATCGGGATTTTGGCAATACTTGCAGCGCAGGTGGCAGCCCTGCATAAAGATAACAGTTCTTATGCCGGGGCCATCCAAGGTGCTGAAGGTATCGATTGAATGAACTTTGCCAACTGTCACTTGCATTCCTCCTGCTAGTATTTGAGTAAATAACAGCTATTAATCAATAAGCAGAGTAAGCTTTTGCCATTGGTTTTGATTTAATAATTATTCTGCCATATGGAGCATTTAATTATTTGCTCGACTTGCCCGATATAATTATTGATTTATGTCTGAGAGTCATTTGTTGGTAGACTTAAACTTAAGTTTAGTGGGCAGATAATAAGGCCATAACAGCCAGGTTGCCAGCTGCTATGGCCTCATATTATTGGACTGGAATTGGCACGGGTATCAATAGAAAATAAATCAAGCTACTCGTAATTGAAGATTAATGCCAGTTACTGTACTCCTTGATGTTTTCTTTAGTTACTACTGCTAACGGGCTTTTTACGGTTGGGGGTACTTCCATTCCCTGTATAGTTTTTAAACAGAGCAGAATGCCTGCCTTGGCGTAAGCATCCATGGAATAAGCAATGCTGCCATCAAGTTTACCGGTGCCGATGGCTGCTTTTGCTTCATCAGTAAAGTCTACCCCAAAGATAATGCGTCCATTTCTTTTGCCGGCTGCTTCCAGTGCATCTGCCGCAGCTAAAGCCATGACGTCATTACAGCAAAATATACCTTTGATATCCGGATTAGCCTGTAATAAGTTGGTTGCTATATTGTAGGCGGTGTTTCTATCCCAATTGGCAGGTTGAATCGAAACCAGCTTAATCCCGGGAGTGTTTTCAAACACTTTTTTGGCCCCCGTGGTTCTGCCTTCACTCTGGCCGGCACCAGGTATGCCCTGAATAATAGCTACCTTGCCGCCATCCTTGCCGATCTTTTCCACAATATATTCGGCAGCCCTTTGACCCTGTTCTTCAAAGTCTACTGTTATACGGCCATCCAGCTTGCCGCCGGCATCTTTGACGGCATCAACATTGATGCCAGGTCCTAGATTGACAACTTTGATTCCTTTTTTATTGGCGTTTATTATCCCGGGTACCAGATTATTAGGTTCTATTGGAGATATAATTAAGCCCTTGTAATCCTTGGCGATCATGGCTTGCAAAGTTTCCAATTGAGATTTGGTGTCTCCCTCCGTAGGAGCTGCCATCACTTCAACATTAACTCCCAATTCTTTGGCGGCCAGTTCATAAGACTTCTTTAAGGATACCCAGTAGGGGTTGGTCAAAGTTATGACCAATATGCCAATTTTTTCTCCCTGATTGGTTTGGGGTAGCGGCTGCAATTGCTCCATTAATATTTTTTCATTTGCTGCCACCTTGGCATCTGAGATCTGCTCGACCGGTGCCTTTTCTTTTTCAGCAGCAGTGTTTTTAGTGCTATTGTTGGCACAGCCAATTATGTTTAATATTAAAATAATCAGGACAAAAATCGTAAATATCTGTTTGCCTTTTCTCACATTATCTCTCCTCACCGTTTTTTTAGTGCCCAGGTGCATTCCTGAGACGCAATTCTGAAATTATTATTGCTACCAGAATAATAATACCGATGGCCAATTGCTGATAATAGGAGGGTATGTTCAAAATAGTTAACCCATTGCGTAGCATCCCTAATAGCAGACAGGCCATAATGGTTCCGGTAATGCTTCCTCTACCTCCTTTCATATCGGTGCCACCCAGTACAACGGCTGCTATGGCATCCAGTTCAAACATCCAACCAGCCAGTGGTTCGGCAGTATTAAGACGGGCGGTAACAACCAATCCGCCCAGGGCAGCAGTAATTCCGCAAAATATGTAAACCATAAGTTTATAGATCTTGTGAGCGACTCCCGAACGTCGCAAGGCTTCTTCGTTTCCGCCCAGAGCCAGAGTATAATAACCAAATTTGGTTTTGTTAAGAACTAAGGCGCCTAGCAAGGCAACAAATATTGCCATTATCATGGGCGGATTTATCGGTCCGATATGACCGTTGCCCCACCAGGTAAAAGCTTTTGGAAACCCGTAAATGGGCATGCCGGCAGTGATGATCAAGGCTACCCCTCGCACTACTGACATAGTACCCAGGGTAACTATGAAGGGATTAAGATTAAGCCGGGAAATCAGCCAGCCATTGCTCATACCTACCAGAGCGCCTGCAGCGATTCCCAGCAGAATAGCCAGTTCGACTGAAACACCTGCGTGCAAGGCTACAGCCATACATACTCCGCTCAGGGCTGATATGGAGCCTACTGATAAATCGATTCCTCCGGTGCAGATTACAAATGTCATCCCTACCGCTATTATTATCTGCAGGGCGCTTTGATCCAGGATATTGCGCCAATTATCCCAGGTCAAAAAAAATGGCGATGCTAAACTTAGCAGAATAATCGTTAGTAACAATACCAACCCGAGTAATATTTGGGAGAAATTTTGGTTGCCGGATATCAACAATCGTTTAATTTGTTGCATTGAATTACACTCCTGCTGCAGCATATGCTTTTATATTAGCGGCTCCCATTATCAATTCCACAATTTGATTGGGCAGGATATCCTTGGTTCTGCAAATGGCTGCAATCTGGCCATGGCGCATCACACATATGCGATCGGAGATCTCAAAAACATGATGCAGATTATGACTGATTACTACTACCGCCATACCTTCTGCCCGCAATTTTTGCAACAAACTGATTACTTTGGCCGATTCTTGAAGTCCCATGGCTGCAGTAGGCTCATCAAATATTATTACCTTGCCCCCTTGAAAAATGGATCTGGCCACTGCCACTCCCTGCCTCTGTCCACCAGATAAAAGTCCTACCGGGGAATTTAAATCCGGAATAATAAGATCCAATCCTTGTAAAACCTGCCTGGCTTCACTTTCCATTTTCTTCTTGTCGACAAAAAAACCAGCGCAAGCTGGCTCTCTGCCCAAAAAAATATTGCTGGCCACATCCAGACAGTCAACTAAAGCGAGATCCTGATAGACTGTTGATATACCTAAGCTTATTGCTTTCCTAGGTGATAATGAGGAATAACTTTTATCTCCTACTATGATTATGCCCTGATCGGCGGTTAAAGCGCCTGCTAAAATCTTAATGAGAGTGCTTTTGCCAGCGCCGTTGTCGCCAACGATTGCCAGTATTTCACCGGAGTATATCTCCAGATTAACATCGTGTAATGCCTCAATATTGCCATAAGATTTGCTCAGGTGAGCAATTTTTACGATAGGTTCTGCTACTTGCGTGGACACAATACGAAAATCTCCTTTTTTCCAAAGCCTAATAACTATAACTAAAATTTATATATTAACTAAAAGTACATTATGGTAGAATAATAGCACCAGTTATTAACAGCGTCAACCAAAAAAGATTCTATTATTGAACGGGTTAATTAGGAGAGAGAGATTGTGACTAATTATCATCTGCGCACGGAAAATACGGTTTGCGGAATCTGCCATGCCAATTGTGGAATGAAATTAAGTTTTATGGATAATGAACTGCTGGGTGTAAAAGGAAACAAGGAGCACCCTGGCAGTAGGGGTTACCTTTGTCCGAGGGGGAGAGACATTATAGAAATGGTTAACTCATCCCAGCGTTTGAAACATCCTCTAAAAAAAACGAAAAATGATCAATGGCAGAAGATATCTTGGGAAGAGGCATTAGAGCTCATAGCTGTAACACTTTCCACTATAAAGGAAACTAGCGGTCCTCAATCAGTGGCGATTCATGTAGGGCAGGCCGGGGTGGATAAACAATTCACTCCTTATGCTGAGCTTTTTGCCAATTTATTTGAAACTCCGAATTTTTCCACAGCCGGCAGCCACTGTCACTTCTCCAGATCTATGGCCGGATTTTATACCTTTGCCTGTCATCCGCAGCCCGATTTTGCTAATAGTTCCTGCATAATACTCTGGGGTAACAATCCAGTCAGTTCCAAACCGACTGTCCTTAATCAGATCAAGCAATCTCGCCAAAATGGCGGAAAGCTTATCGTTATAGACCCACGCACAACCAGCTTGGCTGAAAAAGCAGATTTGCATTTGCGGGTGCGACCAGGGACTGATGGGGCCTTAGCATTAGGAATAATAAATTATATATTGGAAAAGTGCCTGTATAACCATGACTTCGTGGAAAAATGGACCCTTGGCATTGAACCATTAAAAGATCTGGCCAAGGAATTTACCCCGGAAAAAGTAGCGGAAATAACGGGAGTGCCAGGTTTGCAAATCGTACAGGCTGCTTTAATTTATAGCGGTTCCAAGCCAGCTTGCATCGCAGACGGAAACTCCCTGGAACTTCACAGCAACGGCTTTCAGACTGCCCGAGCAGTTTCTATCTTACAGGCTATAACCGGCAACCTGGATGTAAAAGGAGGAGCTCTTTTTACCCAGCCATTGCTGTCTCCTTTGGAGCTAAAAAATAATGCTTTGGGAATGCCGGCTATTGGTCAGATTGATTACCCCTTGTTCTATAAATATTCGGGAAATGCCCAAGCTAATCGATATGCCGATGCAATTCTAAGTTCGGTGCCGTATGAAATTCGAGCCATGATCGTAACGGGAAGCAATCCGTTGCTTACCTGGCCCAACGCAGGCAAACTTAGACAAGCCCTGAAAAAACTAGAATTCCTGGTAGTGATAGATCATTTTATGACCGAAACTGGGCGGATGGCCGATCTGGTCTTGCCTGTGGGTACCTTTCTGGGCAGCTATGAGCTATGGGAGAATTTAGATTCTGAAGGAAGATTGATCGTGGGTCTGGCTGAGCCAGTGATGGATGAAGGCGAGTGCCGCAGCAATTGGTGGTTGTGGAAAGCTCTGGCGGAGAAGATGGGCTGGGCTGCGCATTTTCCTTGGCGGGATGAGACTCACGCTCTTGATGCCCGCTTGAAACCAAAAGGCCTGAGTCTGGAGCAGTTGAAAAACCATCCCAACGGGTATGTTTATGGTCGATGGCAGGAAAAGAAATACGAGAAAACTGGCTTTGCAACCCCCT
>CAZYJA010000206.1:0-5149 GCA_964647245.1 uncultured Syntrophomonas sp.
GGGCCTATGAATTTTGCCAACTGGGGATAAATGTGATCGGCATTCCGGCTACGATTGATAATGATATACCATTTACGGACTCCATCGGCTTTGATACCGCCGTGAACACAGTCCTGGAAGCCATTAATCGATTACGGGATACCGCCAGCAGTCATGGCCGGATTTTTATTGTCGAGGTTATGGGCCGGGACTGCGGTGAGATTGCCCTGGCGGCTGGGGTGGCCGGGGGAGCGGAATCAGTTTTGATACCTGAGATTGAAACTGATCTAAATCAGGTCATCGCGAAGATTAATCAGGGCATTGCCAGAGGTAAACTGCACAGCATTATAATTGTAGCTGAAGGAGTTTACCCGGTCATGGGATTAAGGGATATAATCCAGGCAGAGACCGGCCATGAAACCCGGGTCAGCATCCTGGGACATATGCAGCGGGGGGGAACCCCTACGGCCGTAGACCGAATTCTAGCCTCCCGAATGGGTAAGCATGCGGTGGATTCTATCTGTCAGGGTGAACGGAATGTCATGATTGCCGGCGCCGGGAACAGGATTTTTTCCATTCCGCTGGAACAAGTGGTGGAAGGAACGAAGGTGCCGGACTTAGAAATGTTTGAAATTGCCAGAATGCTTTCGATATGAGGTGAAATATGCGCAAGACCAAGATTATTTGTACGATTGGGCCGGCCAGTGAAGACCAAGCCCAGCTGAGCCAGTTGATTAACAATGGGATGAATGTGGCCAGGTTGAATTTCTCCCATGGGGAACATGCCGAGCACAAAAAGAGAATTGATAATATACGCCAGGTGGCGGCAGAAATGAACCGGCCTCTGGCTATTATGCTGGATACTAAAGGACCTGAGATACGCACGGGTAAGCTGGCGAATAAAAAAGTGCGGTTGGAGGCTGGGCAGACCTTTACCTTAACCACCCGTGCGGTCGTCGGCGATGCCAATGAAGTTGAGGTGAGTTATGCGCAGCTGCCCGCGGAGGTAAAGGCAGGCACCTCGATATTGCTTTCCGATGGCTTAATAAATCTGCTGGTGCAGGAGACTACCGCCACCGATATTATCTGTCAGGTAATTAACGGTGGGGAATTGGGCGAGAAAAAAGGGGTCAATGTGCCCGGGGTAAGGATAAATATGCCTTTTCTGAGTCAGAAGGATATCGCGGACATTAATTTCGGCATTGATGAAGGGCTGGATTTTATCGCCGCCTCTTTTGTCAGGAATGCTCAGGATGTATGGGACATAAGGCGCATTTTGGAGTCAAGGGATGCGCATATTGCCATAATCGCCAAGATCGAGAGTCAGGGCGGGGTTGATAATCTGGATGACATTATCAGTGTGGCTGACGGGGTTATGGTAGCCCGCGGGGATCTGGGGGTGGAGATTCCTGCCGAGGAGGTTCCGCTGGTGCAGAAGACCATCATCAGAGAGTGTAACCTGGCCGGCAAGGTGGTAATTATAGCTACCCAGATGCTGGATTCCATGATAAATAATCCTCGGCCCACGCGAGCTGAGGTTTCCGATGTAGCCAATGCAATTTTCGACGGTGCCGATGCGATTATGCTGTCCGGGGAAACTGCGGCTGGTAAATATCCGGTGGAAGCGGTGGAAACTATGGCCCGCATAGCCAAAAGAGCGGAGGAAGTTCTAAATTATCAAGAGATCCTGCGGAGCAAGCGCTTGCAGGGCAATGCCTCAGTTACTGATGCGATCAGTTATGCCACCTGTGCCACAGCCGCCAGCCTGGGCATTTCGTCCATCATTACAGCTACCAGTACTGGTACGACTGCGCGGGCCGTAGCCAAATACCGGCCGGAGGCGGATATTATAGCGGTTACTCCCAGCCGCGAGGTCATGAGGAAATTGGTTATGGTGTGGGGAGTTCACCCGGTGCTTACCCGTGAGACCGTAGGAACGGATGAATTATTTGAGGAATCCCTGGCCCGGTGTTTGGACATAGGCTATATCCATAAAGGTGATCTGGTGGTTTTGACGGCGGGAAGCCCATCCGGTATTTCCGGAAGTACCAATCTTTTGAAGGTCCACGTGGTAGGCGATATATTAGTGCAGGGTATGGGGGTCGGTATGAAGCCGGTCACCGGCAAAGTGCGGGTGATCCGCAACGATGCGGATCTGGAAGAGTTGCAGGCCGGGGAAGTACTGGTATGCCACGCAGCCCATAGTGCCTATGCGAAATACCTGGAGCGGGTGGTGGCCCTGATTGCGGAGGAGGGCGGATTGACCTCGGATGCAGCCATAATGGGGCTTAATATGGGAATTCAAGTGATTGTCGGGGCTCATGATGCGACCAGTGTTTTGGAAAACGGTATGCTGGTGACCGTAGATACTCCCCATGGGCGGGTTTATAGCGGTATGGCGAAAGTATTATAAAGTTGGGTTTTGCCAATAATTTGATATAGATAATGGGTCATAATCAAAATAAAGATAAGATGTGAAAATTTTAGCAAATTAGATTTTTAAAGGAGGATTTTACATTTCGATATAGAATTTTAATAGTTGAGGACTGTAATGTATTGGAAATTAGAAGGCATTATATTTATCAGATTATTTGGAGGAGGAATTTTGGATGAAGATAATGGTGCTAGGTGCAGGTACTATGGGAGCAGGTATCGTACAGAACGCTGCTCAATCAGGCTTTGATGTTGTTTTACGGGATATCAAGCAAGAATTTGTGGACAATGGAATTAAGGGCATAACCAAAAACCTGACCAAAATGGTTGAAAAGGGGAAAATGGAAGCTGCTGACAAAGATGCTATTTTAGGAAGAATAGTGGGCACTGTTGATATGGCTGCCGCTGCTGATTGTGACCTGGTCATTGAAGCTGCTGTCGAAGTCATGGAAATCAAAAAGTCTATTTTCAAAGAATTAGACTCCCTTTGCAAACCTGAATGTATCTTAGCTTCTAATACCTCAGCATTAAGTATTACGGAAATTGGCGCTGCTTCCGGCAGAGCTGACAAAATGATTGGTATGCATTTCTTTAATCCCGTACCAGCTATGAAACTAGTTGAAATAATCCGGGGTGCTGCTACCAGCCAGGCCACTTATGAAGCAATTAAAGAAATTGCTCTAAAAATGGGTAAGGCTCCAGTAGAAATTAATGAAGCTCCGGGCTTCGTTGTCAACCGTCTTCTGATCCCTATGTTGAATGAAGGAATGTATGCTTTAATGGAAGGCGTAGCTAATGCCGCTGACATTGATACTTCCATGAAGTTTGGGGCCGGACATCCTATGGGACCTTTGGCCCTGGCTGACATGATCGGGTTGGACATCTGTCTGGCTATTATGCAGACTCTATATAAAGAATTTGCTGATCCCAAATATCGTCCATGTCCCTTACTGGTTAAAATGGTACGGGCAGGCAAACTCGGACGTAAGACCGGCGAAGGCTTCTTCGTATACTAAGCCGTTAATTAAGAGGAAACCTGCAAGAGCGAGCTAAAAGGCTAATAGCAAGGCAATCGGAAGGCCTGCGAATAAGGCGATTTAAAGTATGGGGGACACAGCCCCGAAGGGTTAGGTCCCCGTATAATAAGTCGAATTGAGTAGGTCTTCTGTATTAACGCTAGCTATTAGCCTTTTTTGATGGTCTGGGTCTTACCGGAAGGGGAGGACCTTTTACTTGGTGTCTCTTATGAGAGTCACATCCATGGAATTAAACATGGCAAAAACTTCGTCGCCCTCATGTAATTTCATATCATTCGCTGCACCGGCCGTAATTGTTGCGGTTACTGCCTGGTCGCCAATGTCTAGAATAACCTCAGCCATTTCTTTACCGGTCTTAATTTTCATAACTTTTCCCGCTAGTTTATTGGAATCACTAATTCGCATAATAAGACCTTCCTTTTTTAATTTAGCTTGTACCCCAGACCTTCATTTTATACTTTAATAGCATATTTGGGACGGCGAGAGTTAATCCTATTACTAGTCAAATCATTAGAATACAGCTGATTAATATAGTTAAGGGAGCAAAATTGGCTATGTTTTCAATCTTTATTTATCGTATCTATGAGACCGGTCGGGAGCTCAATCTGGACCTTTTAGAAAAACAACTTCCCCACGAGCATGCGCCATCCAGAGCCCGGTTTGCGCGAGTGAAGACTAAATCCATCCAGATAGAGACCCCGCCTTTGCTGGTTAAATTAGGGACTTTTGCGGCGGAGACAGGTCCAGGCCGAGTGGCTTTTAATGCCCAGGCCAAGATCTTCGACATTGGAACTATTAGTGTGTGCCTTAGTCATGAGAATAAGAGTCTCGATAATAATGAGTTAGAAGAATTAGGACTAATGTTTTCGGGGCAAAAAGGACTTGATGATATATATGGCCAAACCCTGGAGAAACTACAGACTTTACTAGAGCCGGGACTGGTTGGACTGGAAATTGACCCTCAATTTTATGAGGATTACACTATTTATCGTATCACCCAGGCCGATCAGCTACCCGATCCAGTCCCTTTACTGATGGGCGAGAAAGTAGATTTCAGTGAGCAGATGCGGGAACAGGTTTTGAAAAATCGGCTGAGCTATAGCCAGGGGGACTTCGCCATAATTACCTGGGATACCGCCTTGATCTGTGAACCGGAGGATCCGGGTGACCTGCGGGACCTGATTGAGTTCGCCAATGTGCAGCTCTTGGAACTCCGGTATTATGACCGAGTGCTTAATCGCCAAATGGAGAAAATGTACGACGATATAGAACTAGCCGAAACCAAGTCCCGCTATCGTAAAATGCGTCATTATCGGGAAATAATCGGCACTCGCATGCAGCTAATTGCCGACATAACTGAAGTGAGAGAAAAGATTGAAAACCTGATAAAAATAACCGAAGACATTTATTATGCCCGGGTCTATCAAAACACCCTGAAGGTTCTGCGCAGTGACCAGTGGACCCAAAGTCTAAATCGCAAGCTCGATGTAATCCAGCAGAATTATAGCTTGCTCAGCAATGAAGTCAACATCGAGCACTCCCATTATCTGGAGTGGATAATAATAGTACTGATCGCCCTGGAATTCGGGTTCGCTATAATTAGGGGGTAGATACGGGAAATACGGGGACGGTTCTTAAAGGGTTCAATCGGAAGTTTTGCGCACGAAAATAGGCGTAATTATCAGATAACAGCTGATAAT
>CAZYJA010000207.1:0-5116 GCA_964647245.1 uncultured Syntrophomonas sp.
TAAGGTCTTTGCCTTCAAACCGCGCATACAACTTGATTATGATAAAAAAAGCTAAAAAAACTAGTGTGGACACGTAAAGAACCATAAGCCAGCCTGCCGTACCGGCATCTTCGGCCACTTTGCGGGGAAAGTTTAAAAAGATCTTGGTGCAAATTACATTAATCAACACCGCTGCGGCTTCCCATTTGCCAAATACAATTTTATTGTGCATAAATACTTACCCCCTGGTTAAAAACGTATATACCGGCAAGGCCACAACTGATACTGCCAGCACAAAAATCGATATGGCTCCCAGATAATTTTTCTTTTTCCAGGTCCACAGCCCATAGCTGGTAGTATATATAAAAACCAATATTAAACCCAAATACATCAGTACTCTTGAAAAGCTTAACATCTGCGTTACTCCCTTTCTTCTCCTTTTGAGCTAATGGTTGGCGAGGTTCGAATGATAAGTCCCGGTCTTCTTATCTTAAGATCTACATCTACATTGAAGGTTGCATCCTTGTATTTAGATTTCCAGTTAAGATCCTGCCATTCCTTCCAGGTGAGAAAAGAGGGCCTTAACTCGGATCCAAATCCGCAGGTGTCAACATTAAGCTCGCGGGTATGGTTTAAAAATGAGATTATATTTCTTGTTATATGGCTTTCCGCTTCTTGCTCCAAAACATTAAGATTTTCTGGCTTTTCGTAGTTTATCCCGCTTTGGATGGATAAAATATCTGCTTCGAGTATAACCTTAGTATCTATTACCGGTTGGCCGCTGACCATTTCCACATGATGCTGTGGCTTTCGGCTTTGACTAATATTTAACAGCACATGATGATCCTGAGCCTGCGGGTCTTCAATGGTCCAATAAGCGTATTTATATTCACCGGTCACCATAAAGTAGGCGGACGTTTCCTCGCCATCCAATTCGCCTACCATCTTGTCTCCGTCAAACATCGCCAGGCCCATAACTTCCCCTTTAGAATCACTGACTTCGGGTACATCGCCTGCTTTAAAGTCCCCCTCATGCGGAATTTCCCTACCCTTTTCTCTAAATGTAGAGTTCACAATTTCCATTTCCTCAGCAGATTTAAACCTGCCTACTCCTGCGAGAATAGCAACCGCCTGTTTGTCATACGATTTAAGCTGCGAGTAAAAGTTATATAATTGGGTCCTTGCAATTAATCCGGTATAGCTAGCCGCTCTGTATGATAATTCGTAATATTTGGCAGGGTTATTCTCCAGTTGCGGCTTTACGCTGCGGATATACTCTTCGGCACCACTCCGTGATACAACCACATAGAGGTTAGGTCTAAATTCCTTGCCCCGGATACAAGCGTGAATATATTTTTCTAAGCCTCCTGCTTCAGCAAGCTCTTTTGATATTATGATAACCTTAGCGTGGGAAAGATTGATCTGCCTGCTTAAAAATGTGTTGACCATATTAAATCCCGCATATAGGGTGGGTGTCTCTATTACGGTAATTGTATAAGCCTCTTCGCCACCCCCGCCACCACCTTCGCCGCCGCCACCAATTTTCACAGGTTTGGCGATTTGAAAGGTCATTTTCAAGTTGTTGGTCTTACCCTTATCCAGGCCGATTGCTACCACATAAGCCATATCGTCAACTTCCCGCCGATCATAGCAGCCGGTGAGCATTCCACAGAATACCAATAAAATCAAGCCTAAAACTATTGCCTTGCGCACATTAGGACCTCCTTGTGATCACTGGTTATCATTTTGGATCATCTCCGGCAGTCCATCCTCGGCTTATCTGCGGCTGCCGGCTATCATCCTGGGTATTTAAAAAATCAGGGCGCTTTTCTTGTTGCCAAACGGGAGACCGGGTAATGGTATCGGCCAATCCACCCAGGGTTTTGGGCGCAAACGGTACCAGGTACGGCACTCCGAATGATTTGGCGTTTACCAGCATCAGCCCGTGCACAAAAATCCCAAAGCTTATCCCCAGGAATCCTGCCAGACCCCCTAATATGATATAGCCAAATCTTAATATTCTAAAACCCAACGCCAGTGAAAAATTCGGGATGGAAAAAGAACCTATTCCGGTGACAGCTACAATAATAATGAGAATAGGGCTTACAATACTGGCCGCAACCGCCGCTTGTCCTAGTATTAATGCGCCGATTATGCCGAGGGTAGGACCGATGGGGCCGGGTATCCTAATACCTGCCTCACGAATAAGTTCAAAAGACAGTTCCATCATGAGTATTTCCACAATTGAGGGAAAAGGCACCTTTTCTCGGGAAGCTGCTATTGAAAATAAAAGGTCGGTCGGGATCATTTCTTGATGATAGTTGGTTATGGCCAGATACAATCCGGGCAAGAGCAATGCGGTCATCAAACCCAACGTTCGTACAAACCTTAAAAAATTGCCATAGGGAAACCTTAAATATGAGTCTTCCGCCGTATGGACAAGTGTTACCAAGGAAGCTGGCATAACCAGCACAAAAGGACTGCCGTTCACAATTACGGCTGCCTTGCCCTCGGCCAGCATAGATGCTACCCGGTCCGGCCTTTCGGTAGCAATTATTTGCGGTGCGGTCATAAAGGTATTATCTTCCAGGAATTGTTCTAGCTCGCCGGAATCAGTCAAGTATTCAGTCTTAATACTTTTAAGTCTTCTTCTAACTTCGTTTACCAGGGACTCGTTGGTCAGATCCTTAATATACATTAAGGCACAGGGCGTCTTGCTTTTCTTGCCAATCGATATGTTTTCAGCTATCAAATGTTCGTCTTTTAATATTTTGCGGATTAAGGCTGTATTGGTCCTTATCCCCTCAGTAAAACCTTCCTGGGGACCACGTATGACTATTTCGGTGTCTGGTCTTTCAACTCCTCGATGCGCCCAGCCCTTTACATCAGCTACAAAGGCTATATCAATACCTTCGACAAATAGAGCGCAACTGCCAAAGTTTACACCATCTATGACTTCCGAAAAAGTGGTGGCTTCCTCTAACTGGTTTTGGGGAAGCAAGCTGTTTTTTATATACTTACTTAAGTCCTTGGTATTACTCTTTATATCCATATTGGATAAAAGCATAAGCGGCTGCATGATAAACTCATTAATAATGTTTCTATCGGTAAGGCCGTCAAAAAATAATATAAAAGCGCTATGGGTATTATTTTTAATTGTCACATCAAATTCTCTTAAGATAATATCGCTATTGGTAGGCATATTGTAGCTCTTTTTCATATATCGAATATTGTCTGCCAGACTTACGCTTATCTTGGATGATGGCTGGGGTTGATGCTCCTTATCTGCACCTGGTTTACTATACCTCCTCCTTTTAGGAGGCAGACTCTCTAAACCTTCCTGGCTATCATCGGAGGACCTGCCCTGGGAGGCATTTTTTGACTTGTTGACTTGATCTTGCTCATTCTCCTGCAATATAAAGTGCTCAACTTTTTCAGGTTCCCTATATAAAAATATCTGGCTAAGAACTTTGCCTATTTCCATGCTGCTACCTTCCCTTTTAAACCTTAATAACCTTCATACGCTATCCTTTCCATAATATTGATTGATAATACCAAAAATATTCACCCTAGTCGGAATTAAGTCAATTCGGCAGCCAGGGCAGTCCAGGAAGCGTTCTTTGGGCTTCCTGCAGCCCTGGTTAAGGGTTAGTTAAGGCATGATTAATTAAGGTGTACTCAAAGAGGGTTGGGTAGCAGCCGAAACCAAGGACCTTCTGGTTACTTCCTGCGGCCTTGGTTAGGAATTGGTTGAGGGATTATTAATAAAGGTGGGCTCATAGGGGGTGGCTAACCAGCAGAACCAAGGGACCTTCTTCATTGTCCCTTAGGCCCTGGTTATGGACTTGATTAATTGAAGCGGGATTAGTGCAGATGTTATTAGGGGCTAGCAAACAAAAGCCCGGGATGCTAGCCCCTAATATATTAAAGTCCCTCCAGTAACTCCTCCAGGCTTTGCAGAGAAGCAGCCTGATTCATGGTTATAACCAAACTGTGAGGACTCAGTTGCTTAAACCTTAGGCCGTGGGGCGGAAGAAAATTCCCGGGCAGCGGATGGGATAGAATAATTTCCACATCTTTTCCCTTATGGCGTATGCCTTTGATTTGTTTATCCCGCGCTTTGAGACGCATAGCGGCTACCCGCAGGAAGTTTTCCACCGGCACCGGCAGCTTGCCAAAACGATCTTTTATCTCAGCCTGAATTTCGTCAACCTCCGCCGCATCGTTGGCGAGCAATAAGCGCCGATAAATCCGCATTTTGGTGCCTGGATCAGGAATATAGGTATCAGGTATATAATAGTCTACATCGATGTCTAACTGGGGCTTCGGTATTTCCCTGGTTACAGTGCCTTTAAGCTTGGCAGTTTCCTGTTCCAAGAGGCGACAATACATATCAAATCCCACCGCATGGATATAGCCATGTTGTTCGGCCCCCAACATATTCCCGGCTCCCCGTATCTCCAGATCCCGCAGGGCAATCTTAATACCGGCCCCTAGTTCATTGAATTCCCGGATGGCATTAAGCCTTTTTTGGGACACTTCGGTTATAATCTTATCCGGACGGTAAGTCAGATAGGCATAGGCTACGCGGTTGGAGCGACCTACTCGTCCCCGCAGCTGATAGAGCTGGGCTAACCCCATATGATCGGCCATATCAATAATAATCGTGTTAACATTTGGCATATCCAGTCCGGATTCAATAATGGTGGTACATAAAAATAAATCATAGTTGCCCTGTACAAATTCCAGCATGTTTCGGGCCAGCTCTTCCTCAGCCATCCGGCCATGCCCTATACATATCTTTATTCCCGGCAGTATTTTACCGAGCTCGCTTTGCACCCGGTAAATATCCTGAATACGGTTATGGACCAGAAAAACCTGACCACCCCGGTTGACTTCCGTCAAAATAGCCTCGCGAATTATTTCTTCATTGTATTCTAAAACATACGTGGTGATGGGATAACGCTCCGGAGGGGGCGTTTCTATAACACTAAGATCTCTTAACCCCGTTAATCCCATGTGCAGACTGCGGGGTATGGGAGTCGCGGACAGGCTTAGCACATCTACCTGTTCTTTCAGGGCTTTGATTTTCTCTTTTTGAGCCACTCCGAAACGGTGTTCTTCATCTACCACCAAT
>CAZYJA010000208.1:0-5059 GCA_964647245.1 uncultured Syntrophomonas sp.
CCCAGACGAAAATGCACATGCCCCTTTTTTATTTTCTGATTTTATGTTCCCGGGACAAAGATAGGTAATATAATTGCGATCCTTCCTTATTCATTGTGGATATTCACATTAGCCTGATTTGTCTATGTCACTACTAAAAACTAATGCAATGAGTATTAAATTTCAGGGTTGTGGGATAATATGGTTATGTAGTATAAAGGTGGCTTAAATTGTGAAAATTTGGCACAGATATATTAAGAACCATGAACAAATAGTCAAGAATGGAAAAAATAAACCCTCGCCAACTAATCAACTATTAAACCCTGTTCAAATCAATGTATATTCAAACCTCAAAGATAATTTGGAGACTTTACAAAACATTCTGGGGTTAAATGACGATATAATCTTTCGCCGCTTTAACCTGGGTACAAAATCAGGAGAAGAAGCGTTAGTAATATACATTGAAAACATGGTAGATAAGACTATGCTCAATGATAATATCATAAAACCGCTGATGTACGACAGCCTCCCGAGCGAAGCCAAAACTACAGGGCTGGGCTTACACGACCTGGTGCTTAGCTCTATGCTGGCTGTGTCTAATGTCACAGCAACCCAGTCCATGGATAAGGTGGTTGCAGATATATTATCAGGCGGGGCCATCCTTATCATAGACGGATTAAATAATGCCTTCACAGTTGATATAAGATCCTTTGAGCAAAGAAGCATTACTGAACCCGATGCAGAAATTTTAGTGCGCGGGCCTCGAGAAGGCTTCACAGAAAATATAAAGACAAATATTGTTTTAATTCGGCGCAAATTAAAATCTCGTAATTTAATTATTAAATCCCTTGAAATCGGGCGGGAAACTACAACCAAAGTCTCGATCGTATACCTGCAGGGCATCGCATCACCTGAAATAGTTGATGAAGTATTGCAGCGCTTGAAGCGAATTGATATTGATGGGGTTTTGGAAAGTAATTATCTGGAGGAATTTATTGAGGATAATCCTTATTCCCCTTTTCCGCAGATAATGCATACTGAGCGGCCTGACCGAGTAACCGCTGGTTTGCTGGAAGGAAGAATCGCTGTAATTACTGATGGCACCCCTGTGGTATTAATCATCCCGGTAGAAATTAGTGCTTTTTTAACTTCACCTGACGATTACTATGAACGCTATTTCATTGGATCTGCCTTCAGATTATTAAGACATATTGTATTTATTGCGTCACTTTTATTACCCTCGTTTTTCATAGCTATTACCACCTTCCACCAGGAGATGATCCCTCCCAAGCTTATATTGAGTATAGCTTCCTACCGTGCAGGGGTGCCTTTTGCGCTACTGACTGAAGCCTTATTGATGGAGTTTACTTTCGAGGTATTGCGGGAAGCAGGAACGCGCCTGCCGCGTTCGGTGGGAAGTGCAGTTAGTATTGTTGGTGCGCTGGTCATCGGCCAGGCAGCTGTGCAGGCCGGGCTGGTCTCGCCGTTGATGGTTATAATCGTCGCATTTACTGGGATAGCATCTTTCTCAATACCAGCCTTCAACCTGGGCCTTTCTTTTCGTTTGCTGCGATTTCCCTTCATGCTGCTTGCAGGTACGTTAGGATTGCTCGGGGTTTTCTTCGGTATTACCATGTTATGCATTCATATAACCAGCCTGAGGTCATTTGGGATGCCATATACATCGTCCCTGGCACCTATGCAGCTAAAAAATCTGAAAGACATCTTTATTCGACTTCCCTGGTGGGCTATGGATGAACGCCCTGCCGGGCTAGTCAAGACTAACCGTCGCCGTCAGGCCCCTAACCTTAGACCCTCAGCCTCGTCGGCAAATTCAGCTATAAGTAAGGAGGAGCAATAATGAAGATGCACCGGTTCATATTTATCATTTTGCTTCTTGCCAGCATAACAAACTTATCGGGTTGCTGGGATAAACAAGAGATCAATGAAATATCAATGACAACTGGAATAGCAATAGAAATGACCAGTGAGGGTCGTTACCGAATTATAGCCCAGGACACTAATCCCCGCGTTACCGCAAGCTCAACAGGATCAGCCCAAGAATTTGCCAAGGCCTACCGGAATCGCATTACTGAGGGTGACTCCATTTACGATGCGTTAAATAGATTAGCCTTGATTACACCATTCCATCGATTCTTTTCCCATACTCAAGTAATAATTGTTTCTGAAGACATTGCTCGTGAAAAAGGTGTAAATGATATTTTGGATTACTTTGAGCGAAATCCCCAATTCAGAAAGGATATCTGGTTTATTATCGGCAAGGGAAGTTTAATCGATCTAATAGATGTTGCAGGAAGAATATCATTGGTTCCAAGTCTGAGAATAAATGAAATCATAAATTCTAACAAAACAGCCAATTTTGTAGTACCACTCACAACAGGACAATTTATAACATTGCTGCAAAGTAAAAGCACTCAGCCTTATACTGCAGGGGTGGAGATTGGCAATAATTCCATCCCCAATGAAGCAACGCAAGGAATCATGAATGGCCAAGTGCCTGAACCATCATTAGAACTAATCATAAATAGTACCGCAGTATTCCGTCAGGATAAATTAACAGGCTGGCTCGATATAAAGGAAAGCCGCGGGTTGCAGTGGGTTAGAGGCGAATTTAAAAAAGGGCCGATTACTTTTGATAATCCTGAGGTTCCAGGTAAAAAAATAGGGGCTTCAGTATTAAGCTGCAAAACCGAACTTAAACCACAAATCAGCAATGGTGATTTATCTATAATTATAAATATTGAATTGGAAAGCTATCTCCAGCAAGTGGAGGGAAATATCAACATACACGAACCTGAAGGAATAACCAGTTTGGAAGCCGCTCAGGAGAAACATGTTAAGGAAGAAGTAGAGGCCGCTCTGAAAAAAGCCCAGCAGGAATTTAATGTGG
Source organism: uncultured Syntrophomonas sp. (assembly GCA_964647245.1). GTDB lineage: Bacteria > Bacillota > Syntrophomonadia > Syntrophomonadales > Syntrophomonadaceae > PHAA01. The sequence continues at coordinate 2,891 of CAZYJA010000208.1, forward strand.
ATATTTTTGGTTTTGGAGAGGCTATTCACCGCAGTTACCCCGAAAAATGGCAAGAAATAAAAGCGGATTGGTCCGAAGTATTTCCTGAAATTAATGTGGATGTACAGGTTAAATCAATAATCCGTGATACATCTGCAACCACCAACCCAATAGAACCAGTTCAAAAATGAGTTAGCCCTTAGGGAGGATTATCTTATGAAATTCCTAGTTAACCTTTTATTTATAATACTTATTATAATTGAGCTGCCTTACCTGATAAAGAAGAAGATGTGGCGTGAAACGGCTGTATTTAGCAGTTTGCTTTTGATTGGTTGGGTATATGCCCTGGGTTATTCATTTAAATGGCACCTGCCTACTATTTTTCAGCTTATGAAAATAGTATTTATGCCTGTTACTAAGTTTATTGAAAAAATAGTGATTTAATAATTACGTTTTCAATATAAATATTATTCTGGAAGAAAGGACTAAAGCATGATAAACGGTAAGGGTATATATAAAATTGATGGTTATTCATTAGTAGGCATTCTTGCGGCTTTAATACTTACGACAATTATTTTAATCCTACCTCTCCCAATTAGACTTGCCGGGAATGGCAGCTGGATAACACCAATAATAGCGGGCATTAGCGGTGCTTACATTATTTATATTGTTTACCGGCTTAGCATTTTATATCCAGGCCTAGCCTTTTTTGAATATTTGCCCCTGATTGTAGGCAAAGCAGCTGGCAAGATTATCGGTATTAGTTATATTCTCCTACTTTTTTATATAACTATTTCAGTGGATAAACAAACGGTACTAACATTTTATGGGACTGGAACTATAACCTACACACCTGAAATTGTTATTGCAATTTTGTTTATAATCGGCACAACTTATGGCGTTGCCAAGGGTATTGAAGTTATTGCCAGAACTTTTATTATCTTCTGGGTAGTTATAGTGGCCGCTTATTTATTTATCCTTTTCCTTAGTATGAGCATTTGGAATATGAAGTATTTTCTTCCATTAGGTGAGATAAGTGCCTCAGCTATAATGCAAGGTTCGATCCCGCTAATAAGCTATCAAAGCGAGCTCTTTTTTCTGGCCATGCTGATACCTTATTGCCGCAGTCCCCGGGAAGCCTATATCGCAGGTAACATAGCTAACCTTCTCATCACCTTTGAAATATTACTAACAATAGTTGCTGGTGTAGCGGTAATGGGACCGGAATCTGTAGCGCGAGTTTTATTTTTGCCTTTTTACCTGGCTGATTTTATAAAGCCCATTGGCCTAAAGGTAATTTTAGTTGCTATTTGGTCTATATCTTTTTGGTGTAAAGCTAGCGTATTACAATTTATCCTGACTGATGGGATTACAAAAATAACAGGATTAAAAGAACATAGGCCTATAATCTTGCCGATTGGTGTTTTATTATTATTTAATTGGATGACCCTTAATAAAAATTCAAGTGACTTTTATACATCTATAGTAGATACTTTCCCTGGAGCAATGCTATTTTTCGGGTTTCTTATCCCAACGTTTTTATTGATTTTAGCTCAGATTAAGGCCAAGGTTAATAGTAAGTCTCATTTGAAGAAATATGCGTAGGTTTCGCACCAAGTCCTACCGGACCATGGGAAATAGGTAATGCGATCATGAGAAGCGGTCACGGGCCAAGTGCGTTCCAGGCTAAGATCGGGCCACGACTCATTGACAGGGAAACATCTATATTCCCTATAAAAGCCGACCCTTTTGTTATCAAAAAAATTGTTTACCGGACTTTATCATAGTACCGTCTCGCCCCCCACTTGATGAAAAGAATATTATCGGTGGGGCTGTTCCATTTAGAGGATCTAACAGACAGGTACCGCAGTACAGACATTGCACCGCGGTACCAATGTTTCAGATATAAACAGTAATAAAATTTATGGTGATTTTTAACTCGTGATTTTAAATCGGTGCGAACGGATTAGCCGACTCCAGGTTTTATTTCTTTAAACCTGATTTCTGCAAAAAGTTTGCATCATCCGGGCTGCCTCGGCTCTGGTGGCTTTGCCATGGGGATCAAGCAGGTCGCCGCCCTTGCCGTTTATAATCCCTTCTTGATTTGCCCAGGCCAGAGCGTTTTGGGCATATGCTGATATTTCTCCGGCATCCTTAAAGGAGGCAAGTCCTTTGCTGTCAGCTGCCGCA
>CAZYJA010000209.1:0-5046 GCA_964647245.1 uncultured Syntrophomonas sp.
CATATACTTTTCCAGCTCTTCCTGATTATACACGATTTCCATAGCTCGACCCCCCAATACATATGAGGGTCGCACCAAAACCGGGTACCCGACCAAGTTGGCAGCATTAATCGCATCAGCTACTTTAAATACGCTCTTGCCGGGCGGACGCGGAATGCCCAGTTCTTCTACCAGACTGTCAAACCGATCGCGATCTTCAGCCCGGTCGATGCTGTCATTGGCGGTCCCTAAAATCCTGACCCCGACACTGTTCAGGGGATAGGCCAGGTTGATGGCGGTCTGGCCGCCAAACTGAACGATAACCCCTTCCGGCTTTTCTTCCTCAATAATATTCATAACATCCTCAAATACCAGAGGTTCAAAATACAGACGATCAGAGGTATCAAAGTCGGTGCTGACGGTTTCCGGGTTATTGTTCACGATAATAGCCTTAATACCTGCTTCCTGCAGAGCCCAGACGCAATGCACCGAACAATAGTCAAATTCAACCCCCTGCCCTATGCGGATGGGACCGGACCCGATCACCAGTACCTTACGCGCCTTTTTATCATGAACCGCTTCATTCTCTTCCTCATAACAGGAGTAGAAATAAGGGGTTTGAGCATCAAACTCGGCAGCACAGGTATCAACCAGTTTGTAAGTAGGAATAACCCCTTTGTCCTGGCGCAGCCGGTGAATATGAACCTCCTCTACATCGCCCTGCAGCTTGGCAATTTCAATATCGGCAAAACCCATTTTCTTGGCTTCTCGGAGCAATTCCTCGTCAATTACTTCATCCCTTAGCCGCCCCGAAAAATCAATGATATTTTTAATTTTTTTCAAGAAGAATTTGTCGATCTGGGTTATCTCCCAGATTTGATTAATACTCATACCGCGGCTAAAAGCCTCGGCCACGATAAATATTCTTTCGTCATCAGCATGGATCAAGCGAGCCCATTTATGCCCAGTTCCAGGCAGCGGATGGATTTCAAAAAGGCCGCTTCAAAACTGCGGTCAATCGCCATAACTTCGCCGGTGGCTTTCATCTGGGTCCCCAACTGGCGGTCGCCAAAGACGAACTTATCAAAAGGCCAGCGAGGCATCTTTAAAACCACATAATCTATGGCCGGTTCGAAACAGGCCGTAGTCTTGCCGGTCACCGCATTGGGAATCTCATCCAAGTTAAAGCCGATCGCAATCTTGGTAGTCACTTTGGCGATGGGATACCCGGTAGCCTTGGAAGCCAGGGCGCTGGAACGGCTGACCCGGGGGTTAACTTCAATCACATAATATTTCTTGCTGAATGGATCCAGAGCAAACTGAATGTTGCAGCCGCCTGCAATCTTTAAGGCACGAATAATTTTAATAGAAGCAGCTCTGAGCATCTGGAATTCTTCGTCGGTTAGAGTTTGCGCCGGCGCCACCACTATACTGTCTCCAGTATGGATTCCTACCGGATCGACGTTTTCCATGCTGCAAATAATTATACAGTTATCGTGGTTATCCCGCATTACCTCGAACTCGATTTCCTTGTAGCCAGCCACGCTTCTTTCAATCAAGACCTGGTGGATCGGACTAACTTTCAAGCCTTTGTTTACGATAGTTCGCAATTCTTCCTCATTGTGAGTAGTTCCGCCGCCGCTTCCGCCCATAGTATAGGCCGGACGGACAATCAACGGGTACCCTATTTGCTTAGCAAAATCCACCGCGGCCTCAACTGAGGTAACAATAACACTTTCCGCCACCGGCTCACCGATCTCTTCCATGGTTTGTTTAAAAAGTTCCCGATCCTCAGCTCGGGCAATAGCCTCTAAGGGAGTACCTAAGAGGGGAACCCCGTATTTCTCCAGAATACCCTCCCGATCCAGAGACAATGCCATATTTAGACCTATTTGGCCACCTAAGGTAGCAATAATGCCGTCTGGTTTTTCCTTCGCCAGGATCTTACTTACGGTATCAATGGTTATCGGCTCGATATACACATGATCCGCTATGTGGGTATCAGTCATGATGGTGGCGGGATTGCTGTTTAAAAGCACCACCTTAATACCCTCTTCTTTTAGAGCCCGGCAGGCCTGGGTTCCGGCATAATCAAACTCTGCTGCCTGACCTATTATAATGGGACCCGAGCCTATAACCAGGATCTTTTTCAATCCTTCCTTAATTGGCATCTAATTTCCTCCACTCATGCTATCTATAAATTGGTCCAAGAAAAATCCGGTATCACTATATCCAGGATAACCCTCGGGATCAAACTGCAGGGAGAATACCGGCAAGGTGCGGTGCTTAATCCCCTCAATGCTGTTATCATTTAAGTTGCGCATGGTTACTATAATATCGGTACTGGCTATAGATATATCATCAATGATGAATCCATGGTTTTGGGTAGTGATATATACCCGGTTATTGATTATATTCCTAACCGGGTAGTTGCTCCCCCGGTGACCATATTCAAGCTTGTTCACGTCTGCACCCATAGCTAAAGCTAATATCTGGTGTCCCAGGCCCACCCCAAACAATGGTACCTTGCCCAAAAGACCCCGCGCTGTATCGACAATATAGGTTAAGGCCTGCGGATCACCTGGACCATCGGATATAAAAACCCCATCGGGTTTAAATGCCATGATATCTTCCATACTGGTAGCAGCAGGTGTGACAATAACTTCACAATCCCGGCTTAAAAAAGAATCCAGTACCCCTCGCTTCGTGCCTAAATCCAACATAACCACTCTATTTTTACCATTGCCAAATTTCATTACATTTTTCCGGGTCACATACTTCACTAGATCCCCTTTTAGTCTCATTGAGGCCTTGTGAGCTGTCTCCATCAACCACTCCAAATTGTCCAGGTTATCAGTGATTATTCCTCCCATTATTCCATTATTACGAATGAACCTGGTTAAGGCCCGGGTATCCACCTCGGTCAGAACCGCTACTTCATTGTCATTAAGAAAACTTATTATATCGGTCTCCATTTCATAGTGGCTCGGGAAATCAGTTAATTCCCGGAGAACCAGTCCCTGCACCATCGCCCCCTGGGAAGCGAAGCTCTTTTCATTAAATCCAACATTACCCACCAGCGGATAAGTCATAACCACAATTTGACCATAATATGAAGGATCAGTAATAATATCCTGATAACTGATCATGGCAGTTGTAAAAACCACCTCTCCACCGGCCATCTGGCAATTATTTAACAACTTGCCCTTAAAGACCTTGCCATTTTCCAAAACCAGGAAACCCTTCATGAAATCACTCCTAAACAATTTTGCCGCCGTTGACAATAATTGTACCCTTAACTATAGTCATCCAAGGCCAGCCCTTTAAGGTTTTCCCTTTAAAGGGGGTATTTTTGCCTTTGGAATAAAAACTGGCCGGATCTACTACCTTAACCATTTCCGGGTCAAGTATAGTAATATCAGCATCTGCACCGATATCCAGGGTTCCCTTGTCAATTCCCAACACCTCAGCCGGACCAATCGTAAAGAGCTGCACCATCTGCTGCAGGTCCAGTAAACCGGGATTTACCAGTCCATCCATTACCGCAGCTACAGCTGTCTCCAGTCCCGATATTCCAAAAGAAGCCAGATCATACTCACAGTCTTTGCTTTCCAGATGGTGGGGAGCATGATCGGTCGCTATACAGTCAACCGTACCGTCCAATAATCCCTGGCGTAAGGCCTCCACATGTGCTGCTGAACGCAGCGGCGGATTCACTTTGGTATCCGCATCATAACTCCCTACGATTTCGTCGGTCAAAAGCAAATGATGCGGAGTAACCTCGCAGGTCACATCTATACCTTTGTCCTTGGCATTGCGTATCAACTCCATCGAGCCCCTGGTGGACGCATGGCATATATGGACATGAGCCCTGGTTAGCTCCGCCAATATTATTTCGCGGCTCACCATCAATTCTTCAGCCACCGCCGGAATTCCCTTAAAACCATACAAGGTTGAGAAATAACCCTCATGCATTTGCCCATTTGACGAAAGACTCTTTTCCTCACAATGGGATAGAATAGGCAGGTCAAACATCTTCGCATAATCCATAGCATTACGCATAACCGCTGCACTCTTAACCGGCTGGCCATCATCAGATACTGCTACGCAACCTGCTGCGATTAATTCGGCCATCTCACTTAACTCACTGCCGGCCTGCCCTTTGGTTATACAGCCGATGGGCAGCACATTTACTACCCCTGACTTGCCGGCTCTTTCCCGCACATAATTAGCGGTAGTCGCATTATCAATCACCGGGTCGGTATTCGGCATACAGCAAACCGTAGTAAATCCTCCGGCTGCAGCTGCTCGGGTACCCGAGGCAATGTCCTCCTTATATTCGAAACCCGGCTCCCGCAGATGAACATGCATATCGATAAAACCCGGGCAGACAATCTTCCCGGCTGCATCAATCAGCATGGCCTCGGTATCACTAATATTTTCACTAACCTCAACTATTTTGCCATCGGCAACTAGAATATCCATTACCCCATCGATATCATTAACCGGATCTATTACCGTGCCGCCTTTAATTAGCAATTTCATCACGTGAACCTCCCATCATCAGGAATAGCAGTGCCATTCTTACCGCCACCCCATTGGTAACCTGTTCATTAATAACCGATTGTACCCCGTCAGCTACCTGCGAGGAGATTTCGGTTCCTCTATTCATAGGCCCGGGATGTAATACCAGGACATCCTCCTTCGCCCGCAATAGCCTGTCCGGGCTGAGCATGTAGAGGTTGGAATATTCATCCAGGGAGGGAAATAAGCCGCTTTGCTGGCGTTCCTTTTGGATCCTCAGAACGTTTATCACATCCACTCCGTCCAAAGCCCGGTCCAAACTATAATAACTCTTCACTCCCAATTTCTCTATTTCCGGCGGCATTAAAGTCGAAGGCCCCACCACTCGAATCTCACAGCCGAACTTACTCAAACCGAAAATATTAGAACGAGCTACCCGACTATGTAAAATATCACCTACGATAGCTACCTTCAGCCCCTCCAAAGTTCCTTTCTTCTCGCGTATGCTATACATATCCAGGAGGGCCTGGGTCGGGTGTTCAT
>CAZYJA010000210.1:0-5011 GCA_964647245.1 uncultured Syntrophomonas sp.
CAAAGGAATACAAAGGCTGGCCCAGGAGAAAATACAGATTACCCTGGCAGTTTCTCTGCATGCTTGCAATAATGCACTTAGAAATCAATTGATCCCACTTAACCGGAAGTATCCGCTGGAGCTGCTTTTGGAGGCGGTTGCGGAATATATAGAAATAAGCGGGCGCCGGGTTACTTTTGAGTATATAATGTTGGACGAGGTTAATATGGCCTTGAGCGATGCACGAACCATGATTAAACTATTGAAACCTTTACTAGCGAATGTTAACCTTATTCCTTATAATGAAGTAAGCAATCTGGACTTTAAAAGGCCGTCTCCGGCTAAAATAAGGCAATTCTATCAATGGCTGGTGAATGGCGGGTTAAATGTAACCCTGCGTGAGGAAAAAGGTTCCGATATTGAAGCCGCTTGTGGCCAATTGGCTGCAAAACGAGAACGCTAGAAGGTGTTTTTATGAAGGTAGTTGGTATTTCAGATATTGGGTTGCAGCGCAAGCGAAATGAAGATAGTTTTTTTATTGACGAGGATAAACAAATTTTCATAGTATGTGATGGGATGGGCGGACATAAGGGTGGAGATGTGGCCTCAAGCATGGCAGTGGAAATAATTCAAGCCAATCTGGCCTTCTCTGCTACCGAAGAAATCATTCCCGCGCTGCAAAATGCGGCTGAAATGGCCAACCGGATTATCTGGGAAAAAGGTAAATCTGACGATACTTTGTATGAAATGGGAACTACTATGACTGTGGCGGTAATTCACGGCGATAGAATAGTAGTCGCTCATGTTGGTGATAGTAGTCTATACATTTTTAGAAGAGAAGAACTAATCAAAGTCACCACGAATCATACCTTGGCAGAACAGATGTTTAATGATGGCCTGCTTAAGAAAGAAGACATGCAATCCAATGTTTATAATCATGTCCTAACCAGGGCCTTGGGAGTGGAAAGCAAAGTAGAAGTTGATATTTACCAGGAGGAAATACAGGTCGGGGATTGGGTATTGATGTGCACTGATGGCCTGACTGATTTGGTTGACGATGAGAAAATTTATGACCTGCTTAAGGGGGCCGATGAGCCTCAGGCAGTTGCTAAAGAATTGCTTGAATTAGCCTTAAGAAATGGCGGTTTTGATAATATTACTATTGTGCTATTATGCGTGTAATTAGGAGGTACGGATTTTGAACGGCACGGTATTAGGTGGTCGCTACGAGTTAATAGAGATAATTGGGGAAGGCGGAATGGCGACCGTATATAAGGCTCGGGATAGGGTGTTGGACAGAATTGTGGCGGTTAAAATATTAAAAGATGAGTTCTCTCGGGACAAAAACTTTGTGGAGAAGTTTAAAACCGAGGCTTTATCGGCAGCGCGTATTTCCCACCCTAACATTGTAAACATTTACGACGTTGGCCAGGAAAAAGATATATATTATATAGTCATGGAGTTAGTGGATGGCAAAACTTTAAAAGACATGATTCGCAGTGAAGCCCCGCTCACCGTGGAGCGGGCAGTTGATATAGCCATCATGGTCTGTGACGGGGTTCACCATGCCCATGAAAAAGGTATTATTCATCGGGATATTAAACCTCACAACATCCTGATTACTGAACATGGTATGGTAAAAGTAGCTGATTTCGGGATAGCGAGAGCAGTCAGCTCAGGGACGATTACTTATGGAAATAACATAGTAGGATCAGTTCATTATTTTTCGCCGGAACAAGCCCGGGGAGAAGCTATCAATCGAACTACTGACATCTATTCCATAGGCTGTATCCTTTATGAAATGCTGACTGGTAAGGTTCCTTTCGATGCGGATAGTCCGATAACCATAGCGCTCCGGCACATTCACGATGTTCCTCCTTCCCCCCGAACTTTAAATAATTCAATACCTGCAGCACTGGAAGGAATTATATATAAAGCGATGGAAAAAGTTCCCGCCAATCGGTTTTCTACCGCCTTGGAGATGCGAAACGCGCTGCTTAATTTAAACCGGGGCATGGGAGAATATGCCGGCAAGCGTGGTAGCAAAGCTGGAGCTATGGTTGGTGGTCTGGAAGAGGAAAGGGATGAAGCTAATGTGAAGAAGAGGAGAATACGTCCGGCCGGTTTAGCCTTGATAGCTATGGCAATTATTGGGCTTCTTTCCGGAGTAATGTTTATGATGGGCGGCAATATTTTCGGAAAAGAGGTGGCTGTTCCTGATATTGTAGGCATGAACATTACCAAAGCCCAAGATGAATTGAACAAATATGGCTTGGTGATGAATGTATTAGCCAGACAAACCGACGATAAGATTGAAAAAGACGCGGTTATTTCTCAGGATCCAGCCAAGGGTCGTAAGGTAAAAGCTGGTCGGGAAATTAATGTCACTATCAGTGAGGGCTCGGAGAAAGTCAAGGTTCCCAATATAGTTGGAATTGATATCAACGCCGCGGGGGATAGACTGGCCAAAGTAGGTTTGAACCTGGGGGATCGAGAGGATCGATATGATGAAACCAGGGCTGAAGGAATGGTTCTTTCCCAAAAACCGGAGGCGGATACCATGGCTAAACCGGGAACCAGCGTAAATTATGCAGTTAGTAAAGGGAAACAGCCCAATAAGGTAACCATGCCTGATTTAAAAGGATTGACGCAGAATGCAGCCACCAAAAAACTACAAGATAACAAGCTGGTCTTAGGTGATGTTAAACGACAGGAAAGTACTCAATATTTTGCTGAGCAAGTAATGGATCAGGATACGGCTGCGGGAGTTATGGTAGATGAAGGAACTAAGGTAATTATTACTCTTAGTACTGGTCCGGGTCCGACTGCCAAAACCAAAACCCTGGAATTTAATCTGCCCTCTGAAGTGGCATATTATAAAGTAGTGATACGAGTCAACGATGCCCGCGGAAGCCGGGAGGTATACAACATTCTCCACAAAGCCGGTGACCCAGTAAGTGTGGGAATTAACTATTTCGGGACTGGAACAGCTGAAGTACGACTCAATAGCAACCCCTATAAAACCTATAATCTTTAGCTGCCAGATACAAATCGGAGGACAAGCATGACCCTGACGGAATCACAAGGCCTGGTTTTAAAAAATTATGGTGGCTTCTATTATGTACAGGACCAGAATAGTAATATTTTCGAATGCAAATTAAGAGGTAAGGTTAAGCAAAAAATTCTGAGTGGAGACCGAGTAATATTTACTCCCCTGGAAGTAGGGAAGGGTGTCTTGGAAAAAGTGCTGCCCCGTGACAATGAACTAAATCGTCCCTGGGTAGCTAATGTAACCTTGGTGTTGATTGTGATGGCTTGTGATAAGCCCCGACCTGACTTGGTTTTATTGGATCGTCTGCTATTTTTGGCTGAATTCAATCGGATTACACCCTATATTGTTATTAATAAGTGCGATCTTGATCCTGATGATCAGGCCATCAAGATATTGGCCTATTATCCTGAATATTTTAAGGTCATTAAGACCTCGGCCAAACAGAAAATTGGCCTGGAGGGTTTAAGTGCTATGATTACTGATGAAATTGCAGTTTTAGCCGGTCCATCTGGAACTGGTAAATCCAGTATGCTCAAATTCCTGGCCGGTAAAGAAAATATCAGAACTCAAGAGGTTAGCAGCAAGATAGGCCGGGGTAAACATACTACCCGGCATTCGGAGCTATATCCGTTACCAGGTGGAGGATGGCTGGTTGATACCCCTGGGTTTAACGTCATGGATATGCCAAGTCTGAAAAGAGAAGAGCTACGCAATTACTTCCCGGATTTTGAAGAGTCCAACACCTGTAAATTTGACAATTGCCTGCACTATCGTGAAAATGAGTGCGGAATCAAAACCGCGGTGGAAGAACAAAGAATATTACCTTCACGTTACCAAAATTATCTAACTATGTTGGAAGAAGTTATAGAAAAGGAGAGGTCCTACTAGTGGTTTTGCTTGCACCTTCGATTCTATCAGCAAATTTTGCTCATCTGGCTGAAGACGTACATAAGGTAGAACAGGCCGGAGCTGACTGGCTGCATATTGATGTTATGGATGGACACTTTGTACCCAATCTAACCATTGGACCGCAAATAGTGGCCGATATTAAACAGGAAACCCGGCTTTTCCTGGATGTGCATTTGATGATAGAGAAGCCCGAGAATATCATTCCCGCCTTTGTCCAAGCCGGAGCCGATCTCATTACCATTCACGCCGAGACTTGTCCTCATTTGCATCGGGTTATTTATTTGATTAAAGATGCCGGTATAAAAGCCGGGGTGGCCATAAATCCGGCTACATCTGTATCAGTCCTGGAAAATGTCCTGCCTGACCTGGACCTTATTCTGGCTATGAGTGTCAATCCGGGTTTTGGAGGCCAAAGCTTTATCACCTCGGCCATAGCCAAGATTGCTGCCTTAAAAGCTATGCTGGAACGGTCTGGTGCATCCGCCTATTTGCAGGTGGATGGAGGGATAAATGCTGTAACCGGGCAGTTGGTAGTAAACGCCGGCGCCAATGTCCTGGTAGCAGGTTCGTATATCTTTAAAGCTGCCAACCTCAATCAGGCGATAATGAATCTTAAGAATATTATCCGAACTATTTAGCTAATTGGAGAAGGAGACCAGGGAGAATTCCTGGGGCTCATTTTATACATATGATCACTGCCAATAAAATTACTTTGTGAAGGAATTCGATAATGAATCTTATTAACAATTACAGGTACCATATTTTAACTTACGGTTGTCAGATGAATGTGCGCGATTCCGAGATAATCTCGGGTTTACTGGAGAGCATGGGTTATATTGAAGAAGCTACGATAGTTGCAGCTGATGTGGTAGTATTTAATACTTGCAGCGTGAGGCATTCGGCTGAGAACAAAGTCTATGGCAAACTGGGAGAAATCAATAAACTCAAAAAGACCCATCCTAATCTCATTATCGCCTTTGGTGGGTGTATGGCTCAATTGCCGGGAGTAGCGCCCCGGCTTAAAAGGCTGGGTGTAGATATAATATTCGGAACCCATAATCTGCACGAATT
>CAZYJA010000211.1:0-4988 GCA_964647245.1 uncultured Syntrophomonas sp.
AATTGTTGTTTATTTGCGGGAAATTCTCACACGGTCTGACGTCCCGGTGTAACACCGGTGTAAAAGGTGTAAGGCCTACTCGACAGTTACCAATATTCGCCATGGTTAATGGTATTTCCTGCTAATTATTAAGTAGAACGATTTGTATTGGAAATAGTGTTTTGGGCGGTAGGTTTATACACAATCAATCTCCGCAGGAAAGCCGGAGCTAAGATAAAGTGGTTGCAGGTAGGCGGTTCAATTAACTCTTAAACACAGCGGAAGTAGATTCCAGGCAGGAATTATCATTGCCACTGCAAGCGTGCAGGTCTATAATTAGCAGAACATTTATTAGTGGGGAGTAGTAGAAATGATGCTTAAACGGAGTAATGAACATGCTAATGGAGTAGGTTTTGCAGCTGGGGCGTACTTAATGTGGGGGATACTCCCGGTATACTGGAAGCTGCTGCAAAATGTATCTTCTCTACAAATACTGGCCCATCGAGTTATCTGGGCTGTTGTCTTTTTAATGTTTCTGCTAATCATCAGCGGCAAAATGCAGGCCTTCTTCGATGAAGTGAAGGGGATTGTCCGCCAGCCTCGAAAAATGCTGACCATCTGCATAGCTGCAGTTGTGCTTAATCTGAACTGGTTTCTCTATATCTGGGCAGTCAACCATAATCACATTATCCAAACCAGTCTTGGTTATTATATAAACCCGCTGGTAAGTGTTCTGCTGGGAATTCTCTTCCTGAAAGAGAGGTTGTCTTTCTGGCAGCTAGTTGCCTTTTTTCTAGCTATAGTTGGGGTGTTGAGCCTTACGCTTCAATATGGTACTTTTCCCTGGGTATCATTAAGCCTGGCCATTACTTTTGGGTTGTACGGCCTATTTAAGAAAGTGGTTAACATTGGATCAATTACCGGTATAACTTTGGAAACCATGGTGACATCTGTTTTTGCCCTTGCCTATTTGGGCTATGTGGATAATACCGGAAATGGCGCTTTTCAGTTAGCCTGGTCGTCAACCACATTATTGCTAATGGGTGGGGGAGTGGTAACGGCTACGCCGCTGATTTTGTTTGCTGCTGGTGCCCGACGTTTGCCCCTTTTTGTGATCGGTTTCTTACAATACATTAGTCCTTCAATGGCATTACTCTTGGGCATTTTTGCTTATCATGAACCCTTTACCAGGGGTCACCTTATGTCTTTCGGGGTTATTTGGACAGGTCTCCTGCTTTTCTCGTTGTCCAGAACCCCTTTACTAGTGGGTTTGGAAGAAAAAATAATCAAACAAATACGATCACGCGATTCGGTTAGCTATTAAGCCCCTTCAAGTTTGCTAAAGCTGCTGAGCAGGCATCCCAGCCCTTAGCGTTGCTTGGTTTACGGAATTCACTGATATGGCGGGTAGTATCAATTAGTAAATGGTATACCCGGCTATGTCACTAATATGGAAGACCCTGTTCGGCTCTTCTTTATTATCAACATTCTCGCGGGATATCAGGTTGCTGGGCAAACAGGCTTCCCAGTTGGGATACCAACATACCGGCCAGCATCAGAATGCAACCCAGGATTTCTTGGCCCTCGATCCTTTCCCCAAGGATCAGGAAGCCGCCTATTACTGCAAATACGGTTTCCATACTGAGTATTATGGCGGCATGGGCTGGTGGAGCATGTCTCTGTCCCACCGCCTGCAGAGTATAGGCTATTCCCACTGAGCAAAGCCCCCCATATAATATCGGAACCGCTGCAGCCGTAAGGTTGGCAATTATGATGGTCTCGGTCATAACCGCGACTAGGAGGCTGAGTATTGCACAGGTGAAAAACTGATAAACCGATAATTTCAATACGTTGACTCTGCGCGAATAATATCCGATGACAAGAATATGACAGGCCCAAAAGAATGCCCCTATAAGCTGTAGCAAGTCGCCGAATTGCAGAGACGCAGACTCCTTGATGCAGAGAAAGTAAAGACCTATGATAGCCAGAATACAGCCCATCCAGGTCCATTTGCCAGCCGACTGACCCAGGAATATGCCCAGTACAGGTACCAGCACAATGTAGAGACTGGTTACGAAAGCTGCCTTGCCTGCGGTGGTGTAAATGAGACCAATCTGCTGTAGAGATGCTCCGATGAAGAGAACCGTGCCGGCCAGAAGGCCAGCTATAGCCTCGCTTTTATATCCGGATGGGGTAGACTGGGAATCGTCGCGAAAATATAAAATCAGCGGAATAAGTGATAGACCGCCCAGCATAAAGCGCACGCCATTGAAAGTAAAGGGACCTAAATGCTCCATGCCAACCCTCTGGGCTACGAAAGCGAATCCCCAGATGGCTGCGGTTAACAGGAGTAGTAGATTGGATTTCAGGATACTCACCAGATTGCTCCCCTCGTTAAATCGTAATAAATTTGGTTGTTTAACCAATGCCTTTAGGAGGCAGGGAAGCTGTTTCAGTGTATTGTTAAAGAAATAACCATCCCATAGTGTCATATTATGTCACTTATTGAATAAGAATTCTAGCTTGATTTGATGAAGAGGCTAAGTTAATTTGAACCAAGACCAAAGCTGTAGCTCTGAGCGGCGTTACAGCTTTGGTCTTGGTTGAGCCTGGCATTATAAGACGCTACCTTGGCGGTATGATTTATTTGCAGGATATTATGCGGTTGACCCTAAGATTTGGAGTTGAAGTTACTAACATGTGATTCAGCAATTGGCTGCGGTACTAGCGCAGGTCTGCATGGTTATTGACTCTGCCCCTGACCCGAGGATTGACCGTTAGAATTTTGCCCCTGTCCTGATGACTGACTGCTCATCTTCTCCTCCAGGCTTTTCAGATTGGTCATCGCGATTTCACCTTTGATCATAACACATTCCATTTGTTTGCTTTTGATAGCCTGATCCAAATCGGAGATCGCAAATTCAGTGCGATTTAACATTTTGGGATCAGCTTCTTTGGCCTGGGAACTCAAATAAACCCAGTGTTCCTTAATCTTGGGGGAATGTTCTTCGGCTACTATCCAGTTGTTACGACTGGCTTCGAAAATAGCGGTCATAACCTCATATTTTACCTGGTAGTATTCCGCTGGTATTGGTGATGTAAACATCGCCGTCAAACCGGCATAATTCTTATATAGAGCCAGGGCGTCAGTAATACTTTCCTCCAGTTTTTGACTGCTGATATCCTGGGTGAGTTGCTCGAGAGCCTTGGAGAACTGATCGCGAGCGTCAATAGTCATGCCAGCTTCAACTGCTGCTGGCATCAGACTGTTCCAATTGGAGTGAATAGTCTTGAGACTGCTAAATTCTTTTTGCCAATCTTTGCCCTGGTTTTGTTGGCCACCTTGCGACTGGCCACCTTGAGCCTGAGCACCTTGGGTCTTGGCACCTTGAGGCTGACTGCCCGTTGCCCCGCCTTGCGACTGGCCATTTTGCGACTGACCACCCTGAGATTGTCCGTTTTGGGACTGACCATTCGAGGACTGCCCGCCCTGAGATTGTCCGCTTTGTGATTGACTACCCTGGGACTGAGAGCTTTGCGATTGCCCACTCGGCGATTGGCTGCCTTGAGATTGTTGACCAGTCTGCTGCCCACCCTGGGATTTGCCGGGGGGAATCAACTGAATATTTTGTTGCATGGCCGGCATCTTCTGCTTGAATTTTTTATCAAGTTCGGTTATCAACTTATCCAATTCGGTTGCCAAACTTTTTAATTCGGTTGGTGCTTTAGGCTTCTGTCCCGAAGTTGTGGAAGAGGGCGGTTTTTTTTCCTCAGAACCTTGGGAACCGCATCCGGCCAGAGATACCATAGCAACGATAAGAATGAAGACGACAATATTGCGAGATTTTATCATAATATCACCTCATTTAGAACTTTTATAATTCCATTTTGTCCAGAACCATAGTTAATAATACTAAAATGATTACTCAAGGTTCTAGAGGGCTGTAATGGCATAAAGAGATAATTAAGAAAATGAAATTTTGCAGGGTTTTACGATTAACTTGCGTTAATATAAATGAACGGGGAAGGAGGTGGTCAAGGTTTGGAATGACAATGAATGGATTCAACGTTTTCAGGCAGGTGACAGCAAAGCGTTTGAAGCTATTATTGATCAATATAAGGCTTACGTATTTGCTATTGTGCTGCGGTTCGTAAAGGATCCTGAGGATGTTCAGGACGTTGCCCAGGAGGTATTTTTTCAGCTTTACACGGCCTTGCCCAATTACCAACCTGACCACCTGAAGGCCTGGATTGGCAAAATATCAGTTAATAAGGCTATCGATTGGAAGCGCAAGCAGGCCAAATACGGTTTGCATGATGGGACCACCGATTTGACCAATCTAGCCGATAAGCATATGGATATTCCTGATCAAGTGCTTATTCAGCGAGAACGAGATTTTAACATTAGAGCTTTATATAAAACTTTACCGCCACCCTACAGTCGAGTCGTAATTAAATATCATTTCGAGGATAAATCCTACCAGCAGATAGCAAGGGAGGAAGGCATTAGTGTAAAAACGGTAGAATCACGTCTGTATCGGGCGAAGAAGCTAATGAAAGAGCGGTGGAAGGAGGGTAAGAATGAGGCATTTTAACCAGCAGGAGTGGTTGCTTTTCGGCCAGGGTGAAACAAGTGCAGAACAGGAGCGCTTGATGGAAGATCATCTAACGGTCTGTGACGAATGCATGCAAACTTTTTTAAATGGAATAGATGAGACCGACCTTAATCGTGCCACGGCTATCATTCCACCTGACTTTAGTACTCGAACCATGGAGCTGATTCCGCAACCAGGGGACGGGAAAAGATTCCTAAAACAGCCCCATCCTGAATTCGGTAAAGACAGAGATCGGTGGCGAAGAAGATTGTTTTCCTATTATGTGGTCGCGGCTTCGCTTACTTTGATGTTGATGAGTGCCGGGGTATTCCAATCAGCTATCCGCCAGGTACCGAATATATCGCTAGCTTATTCTCTGGAACTGCCCGACAAAAAGAACAGTATCATTTTCAA
>CAZYJA010000212.1:0-4980 GCA_964647245.1 uncultured Syntrophomonas sp.
CGGAGATTTCCCAAACGCCAGAATTCTGCCTCACCCTAGCCTTCTAGGTTGACCCGACTAGAGCCGGAGCTCGGGTACGTTCCATATAAATTCTGCTTCATCCGCTTTTACCATTACCATTATTCGCCATTATTTATGGTAATTCCTGCTAATCGAAAATATTGCAACCAAGCATCTTCCCTATAGAAATTATGTATCAGAATAGCAAAACGGCGTGGTTATCAAAATTTTCAACCACGCCGTTTCCATCTAATTAAACTGTTGCTGCCGTCCCCGCCCACTCTAAAATCTACCAGCTGACCAGCACTTGAATTATGATTCCACTAATTTAAAGTCCGTAACTGTAAATGATCCCTGGGGACTTAAGGTATAGTGACTGAAAACCGTAAAACATAGTTGATGGACCTCCAGCCACTTTTCAATGCTGCCCTCTTCCCGCAAATTGAAAAACTTATGGGTTGCCTCCCCTGAGGTTGGTATTTTCTCATCCAGGAATTTATTTTTCATTTTATCCTTAATCTCTAATTGAACCGCTGTTATCTCCGGTGAAGATGATATGGTAAATTCCAATCTATAGTTTTTATCATAGTACGGCCCCCAGTTTTCGAAAGGCAAGAACTGGATAAGTGCCATGACAAACCCCGGCTTGGAATCCTGGTCATCCTGCTTAGCGAAATCCACATCAACAGTCATAACTTGGGTTTCACTGTCAGGCATTAACTCATGTGTAATGCGCATAGCTCTGGAATCGCCATTTTCGACTATTGGTATTGGATTTTGCATTCATGTCTGAATCAGTAATATCTCTGCTTGGATGTCATCATCGTTCACTTTCACTATGGCAACAGATATGGGCAGCTTGAATCGTTTAGGCCCAGCGCTTCCCGAGTTAAGATACAATACGCCCTCTTTCCATTCAATCTTAGGCTTATGTGAATGGCCATAGATAACTGCATGAAACCCTGCTGCGACAGGTTCTAAATCAAGTTGACTGATGTCGTGGATAATATATATAAACTTGCCCCCTATATCCACTACCTCGGTTGCGGGAATTGAATTGGCCAATTCCCCTTTGTCAGTGTTGCCTTTGACTGCAATGACCGGAGCAATAGTTCTTAATTCTTCAAGAATTTTAGTTGAACCGATGTCACCTGAATGAATGATTAAGTCACTGCCCTGTAATAATGAGTAGATTTCGGGCCTAAGCAAGTTATGGGTATCGGATATTACACCTATTACTTTTAGCAATGCTGGTTGTATCTCCTCAATAATATAATCGGCCTCATTTCACTTTCAGCGTTCGTAAGTACGCCTTAACATCATCACCAACTCGGTAGCTCTCAAGCGCTTTCTGAATTGCCTTGTTATGGGTCCACTTCTCCAAACGGCGTTCCTGAATAACCGGAAACGCGGCATCATACTGCTTGGCTAGTGCCGTTGCAAAATACCAGGCAATCATCATATTGATGTAATACTCCTCCGAGCGTATGCCTGCTACAAGGTCAAGCATCTCCGGGTTAAACTCGTCATTCAGATAAAAGCCCAATAGCATTCCGATACCAAAGCGCACAGTATAGGTCTGGTCGGATTCCAACCAGACTTTTATCTTCTGATACAGCTCAGGCAGATGCTTTTTATATACCTTCGGTGAAATCAGGTCGCAGGTTGCCCAGTTGTCAATGTACGGCAGAAATTCTTCCACAGCGGCTATGGATGCCTCATAATCCTTGATCGTTTCGATCAGAAAACCGTGCAGGTTGTTTTCCTCATAATACGTATGCGGCAGGATTTTCATAAACTCCAGGGACTCCGGCGTTTTGGAAAACTCCCGGGCGAGCTTACGCAGCTCCGGCGTACGGACCCCGATAACCGTTTCCGGGTTTATGGTCGGCATGAGTTTACACTGGAACTCTTTGTATTTTAGATCTTGCAGTTCAAAGAGCCTGGCTTGGACCGTTTCTTGTACTTTACTCATCATGGAACTTCCTTTTTTTAAAATTTGGGACAGATACCCCGCTTCTTTGTCAGGCCAGAGTTATTGGTTTTACTTTTGGCCATGAGTGTTCTATAGTAAAGAAGCGCGGTACAACTATATAATTGCACCGTGTTTCTTTGTGTTCTTCATGCCGATGCACTTTTATAAATATTTCATTCTATTATAAGAAGAATTAAAGTTTTATGACAAGGATTTAACCGCATATGAAAAATAAACGCTGGCCCTATATTTTTTGCATATTGCTTCAGTCCCTGATTTACGGCTTCGGCAACCCATTGACCAAAATAGCCTATCAGAGTATAACGCCCTTCTGGGGACTAACATTACGTTTCGGTCTGGCCACCCTGTTATTTGCCTTATTCTTCGGCAAACGCGCTATGGTGCAGCTGCGGACCGCGCATCTTTCCGATTGGCTGCCGGCCGGATTGTGTATGGCGGCGACTTATATCTCCTGTAATGTGGCATTGGATCTAACCAGCGCCACCAATGTCGGATTTCTGATGTCCTTGCCGATTATCTTCGTGCCATTTCTCGCAGTACCAGTGCTGAAACGCCCCTATCGCTTAATTTATTTGCCAGCCCAACTAACGGTGGTGGTCGGACTTTACCTGCTCTGTTGTAACGGCGGATTTTTTTCTTTTGGCTGGGGAGAAGCTCTTTCCCTATTTACCTCGGCTGCGATAGCCGGATCGCTGGTCTACGGCGAACGCGGTTTGCGTAATCTAGACGTGTTCACGATAACCGCCGTACAAATATGGCTTACATTTATCTTGTCTTTGCCCGGCGCGCTTTGCCTGGAATCAGATTTTCGATTGTCTTCTGTACAACCTGCCGCCTGGGCGGTAATCTTATACTTGGTTCTGTTTTGCACCTGTCTGGCATTCGCGCTGCAGAATGTGGCTCTGACCCGCTTGCCGTCGGTAACAGTATCCATGTTGGTATGTAGCCAGCCCATATTTACTGCCGCAGTTTCACAGGTCATCCTGGGCGAAAAATTGAGCGTCATCGGATTGGCTGGCGCAGTTGTCATCATCATATGTATTATCGTGGAAAACTACATCGAAGGATACCTGGCAGGCAAAGATTATAACTACCCTACCACATCCAATTTGAGCAATTAGTCTCCAAGGTATTATTCATAATAGAGTTATCTGTCTCGAATGTTCAATTTGGCTTTTAAAGCTTCTTGTAGAATCTGCGAGAAATTGAAACCGGCATGTTCGCCGAGATCGTTTAACCAGCTAGGTAGAGTAAGATTTTTTCTAATTGAGCGGTTATCATGAGCCCTACGATAAGCATCAATATCGATATCAACGAACGCTAAGGTGCTCCCGGAAGGAACTGCTATATTGTCCGTACTGCTAGGTTGTGGAACCTTTCGGCCTTCGTCAATTTCAAAGCAAGCCCACATACCAATAGCATCACGGGCCATTGATATTGCATCGGCAATATCTTCTCCCTGGGTATCAATACCTAAATCGGGGACACTGACAGCATAACCAGAAAAATGTATTTCAGATACTTCTGTTAAGATAATCGGATATGCTAACTTCATAAGAATATTCCTCCCTTGTAGTTTATGTATATTCATCCCCCGGTTGGAGCAGCGCTTTATTTTAGTCCAGCTCGTTTTAGTATCTTGTCTGCTGTAAGTTCGTTGATTTCTTTATGCTTTGGAATCGGTTCAGATCTTATTCCGTTGGTGTAGATGTCGTGATCACCTCCGCTTCTGGCTTTATACCATCCATTGGCTTCAAGCTTTTTACCAGATCCCGACGTTTCATTTCCTTACCTCTCGATTACATTATACGCATTTTATGCGCATTGGTCAAAGAATGTTGATTAGTTGCAGCGCCACTTTAAATAAAATAACAATCTCTATAATGGCAATAAAAACGGAGTAGCTGTGTAAATGTCAGCCACGCCGATTATTTTTTTATTATCAAAGCTACACCTAAATATAGCGGCAGTTAATTAAAATACAGCAGTTCGTTACCGGATCGGTCAATAAGGATCAGCTTTTCGCCCACCTCCGGTGTTATTCTTTTGACGTTGTTCTTATCCATTCGGAAATATCATCGATTACATAAGCTGGAATATTAGCCGGTATCGCATACTCAGTCGGAGTACTCATGGCTCCTTCACCCTCGGTATAAACGTGATTGAGTTTGGGATACAGTTTGAAGGTCACGTTATCCCTACCGGCAAGCACGTCTTGCCAACCCTTAAAATCCTGGGCAACCGTTACCTGATAGTCCCTCTGACCCTGCAGTATTAACAGCGGCGTCGTTTGCTCAGCTGCTTCTGCCACCGGGTTACAATTTTTAATATCAGCCCACCAGTAGGGCGTTCCCATCATATAACCTTGCGGCGGCTGATCAGGATTAAAACCCGCATCCCTTATCATATCCATTTGCGCTTTAATGGCTTCATACTGCTGCTCAGTTGCCAACCCGCAGCTTATTAGATATTGATACTGATCCGGCATAATATCTAAAAATGGTCGGGTAGGTCCGCTCATAATAATGGCCCCTTTAATACTTCCCGCAGCCGCAGCGTTTATTATTCTCGGCATGCACATGCCTCCCTGACTGTGCCCGAGTACATATATCCGGGATACATCTATGTCGGGGATGGTTTTGAGAAGATTTACCGCCGCAACTGCATCATCTATCGTTTCATCATATACTGTGAAATTAGGATCCAGGGCACAAGCAAAACTATGTTCCAGGGTTCTCTTTTCATACCTGAGCACAGCAACCTTCTGCGCTGCCAACCCCACGGCCAGGTCTCGAAAATCCTTCACAGGCCCGATTGTCTCATCCTGGTCATTGGGTCCTGAGCCATGAACCAGTACTACAACAGGAAAAGGCCCCTGCCCCTGGGGCATCGTCAGGGTTGCTGGCAGCTGCCACTCTCCGCCTCCAACCACAAGCTTACTTTCCGTATATTTATCCGGCTGATCGTATGCAGGTGCCTTATAA
>CAZYJA010000213.1:0-4961 GCA_964647245.1 uncultured Syntrophomonas sp.
CCCTTTCCTCAGAACCGTACACAAAGCTGCGATCCTTCAGGTAGGTTTCATATGCTTTTTTTACAGGCAAGCCCAATCCGTTTGCCTCTATGGATACCTTATCTATGCTGGTTAAAAAGGTAGTGTGTCTGCAGTGATCCGACCAATAGGTATCAATTACCTTTATCTCAGTCAAGGTGGGGTTTCTTTTTTCGTGGTCTCTGAAGTAAGCCTGGCAAAACTTAAAATCTTCTAAACTCATCACCATGCCCATTGCTTCTTTAAAGGCGGACAGCTCTGCTTCCTCCATTTGGATAAAACCATCCAGAATGGGGACATCCTCCGGAGTAATTGCTTCCATTGCCAATGAAGAGGGCTTCTGGAGGGAGGCCTCACGGGAGTCAACCGAATTGATACAATAGCCTTTGATGGTCTGAAAATCGTATTCGGATATATTTCCGTAAAGTAAAATCAACCTTGCAGAAAGAAGGGCCGGTGGTTCTCCCTGAGTTAAAATCTGAATACATTGAGCAGCGGAATCTGCTCGCTGGTCATACTGGCCAGGCAGATACTCCATGGCGAAGTGTTTTACGCCGGGCTCTATGTCGATGGTTTCATCATAGACAAAATCCACATTAGGTTCAGAAAATATAGTTTTCTTGGCCTGTTCATAGGCATCGGAGGAAATTCCGGAAATATCGTAGCGGTTGATGATTCTTACCCTTTCAAGATGGAATATGCTTAAGTTTTCCTTTAAATCGTGGTACAAATGCTGAGCCTCAACATCAAAGCCAGGTTTTTTTTCTACCAGGATGCGTTTTACAGTTTGGTTCAATTGATTCAGCCTCATTTCTTGGTTGTTCATCTTTCTATGTGTATTATAATATGGTTTTGCTGTAGAAAGAAAGGAAACGATACGATACCACCATAACCCTGGAGTCACCAAGCACAGCAAAACCATATTTCCCGCAGAAGATCCGGCCGATATAATTTCTCATAGTCGCCAAGAGGACTTTTTTGTCGAAATATTATTAAAGGTATTTGCTGGAAAACATGGAAAGGTATAAATAAAACTCTGATTGAGGGTTACTGCATTACCTGAGAAGAAAGTATATTGATTTTAAAGTTAGTTGGTTACAGCCAACGATATTTTAGCAATGGTACAACCCATTAATGCAGTCTTTAACCGTTATTTTGATTCTTAAATTTTAAAAACAGTAGGATCAGGGAGGTAGCGATAATTGTCGCCAATACAAAAAATGCCATAGCTTCGTTTAATAGCCGATTAGGACTACTAATCGGATTAGCTTTAATTATAGGGATCATTAACGGGGGCTCTTATTGGAATACGTCCCGTTTAATTCTTGAGGGTATATTGGTAGCCCTGGGATGGTTGGTATGGTGGAAGTTCGATAAAATCAATAATTACCTTAAAATCACGCCACTAATTATGGTGGTAATAACTCTTGTAATAATCTCAGGATTAACCTTAACTAACGCGGTTAATCAAGAGGTTGCCCTCGCAAATTTCACGATGTATGGGGCAACTCTGATGTTTGTGGTTTTAATTACTAACCTGGAGAACCACTCTAATGAAGCAATTTACACAATTCTATATTCCGCGGTAGTAGTGATAGCAGCGATATGTTTAGTAAACGCTTGTTGTTTGCCAATAGTGGATTGGTATTTGTCGGAGCCCGCTTCCGAGGTACTCCGAATCGCGGGACCATTTCATTATGCCAATACTATGGGTACTATTCTAGGAGCATTTTGGTTAAGCGGTCCATATCTGATGAGTAAGAAAACTAGTTTTTTCGGTCGAAGAAGATATCTATTTGATCTGATGCAAATGTTGCTGTTAGCAGCCTTAATTCTAACCTTATCTCGTGCCAGTTACCTGGTAACCCTGGTGGGGATAGTTTTTTATTTTTTCGCGGCTGGGTTCAAAAAAACATGGGAAACTCTGGGTTTATCGCTTATTGGAGGATTCTTCGTTGCTTTTATGACCTCCTTTTATCATTTACCCGGATTGATTTTGGCAGTCGGATTTATTTATCTCTTAGTTCCCTCCCTACTTGCTTACGCAAGCAGATGGAACCTAACCTCCAGGTGGAAATATATTGCGGGAATAGGCTGCCTGTTGTCAATGATATTTCTAATGAGTAGTTTTACTGGACGGATTAGTAGTATAACCTTACATTTTATTATGGTTAATAACCGTTTAGCCTATTGGCGGACGGCGTATAGAATAATTAAGGATCACCCATGGGGAATAGGCGGGGGAGGATGGTTGGATCTATATCCTCAATATCAGAACTTTGCATTCTTTGCCCGGGAGGTACACAGCGGATATCTGCAAATGGTTCTGGAATTAGGAATGCCGGTCCTGGTTTTATTAGCTCTTGGTTTAATTATAGGAATTCATTGGTTATTTAGATTGCGGGCAACCGGGCAGTTGAAAGAGGTGCCTTATCCAATTTTAGCTGCTGCGTTGGTTCTATTATTACACTCGGGAATAGATTTTGATTGGGCATTTATGAGTGTTTGGTTGATCACCCTATTCTTTGTACATATTTCCTGCTGGGGCTGGGCAGATAAAGAATTATTTATATTAAAACGCTGGAGGACGGGTACGGTTATAGTTCTGGGAATATTAACCCTCCTCATAGGTATGCAATATAGTGCAGGCAGTTTGGCTCAGGCTGGGCTGAATAAATTAAAGAGCGATCCTCCCCGGGCACTGTACCTTTTAAACTGCGCAGTGACTATTAACCCGTTATCGGCTGATAATCGGCTGGGATTAGCCCGGGCGATAGAAGCGAGTCCTAATGGAGAACAGCTGGCATCCGGGGATGTTCTGAGTATAGAAGTTGCCCAACAATTAGAAAAGGTGGTGCAACTCCGGCCTGCATCGGCAGAAATACACGGAACTATAGGAGAAAAATTTCTGAGTATGGGTCAGCCCCAGGAGGCATGGCCTTATCTTGCCCGTTCAGTTGAACTGGCACCACTCCAACTGCGTCGTTACCAAAAAGCAGCCGAGGCGGCTTTGCAGATAGGAGAATTGGAGCTTAAGAAAAATAACTTAGAATCAATTCAGTGGTTAGCGAAGCCACCGGAACTATATCATAACATGCAAATAATGGCATCTAAACAGCCCTATCGTATAAGTAAGCTTGAACGCGTGTCTATGGATGACCCGTTGATGGGATTAATGACGGGGAAAGCTCAGGGTTATCTGGGAAACTATCAGGCGGCACAAGATGCATTTAAGGATGCCGAAAATAGTCCTGCTTTCAAAGCTGAAGCACGAGCCTGGATAATTATGATTAGAGCCAAGGAAAATGGACTCACATCAACCGAGGCCATGATTTTAGCAGAAGGGGAAGGAATCGGGGAACACGTATTTTCGGAATTGTGGGCCAAGAAGTATTCGTTACTGGGCAAAGCAGTGGTAAGCCATGAATAGGTAGTTGAATCAAAGGAGGAAAACTTATGGGAAGACCAAAACCAATAAAATCAGTGGTTTTATTACTTATGCTAACCCTGATGGCATGGGGTATACAAGAAAAATTTGCAGTAAGCGAATCAGTGATGGCCAGGCTTTCATCTTTTTATTACTATTACTATGGGAACGGTAACCAGGACGGGGATTATACTTACACGATAACCGATGGCACAGCACAAATTACAGGTTATACCGGACCTGGAGGGATTGTTGTTATACCTGGTAAGTTGGGTGAACTGCCTGTAACAAGTATATGTGACTGGGCATTTTGGAATCATATAGGTTTAATCAGTATTACCATTCCACAAGGGGTAACCAGTATAGGCGAAGGAGCCTTTTCGGGCTGCACAGGCTTATCTAGTATTACCATTCCCAAAAGTGTAATGAGTATAGGTGACGATGCTTTTTCCTGGTGCAGAGGTTTAACTGCTATTAATGTAGCTGGTGAAAATCAAAACTATATAAGTGTGGACGGCGTACTTTTTAACAGAGAAGAGAATATTTTAGTGGCGTGTCCCGGAGGGTTGATTAGTATTACCATTCCGCAAGGGGTAACAGGTATAGGCGACTGTGCTTTTTCAGGTTGCGGAGGCTTAACCAATATTAGCATTCCGGAGAGTGTAACCAGTATAGGCGACTGGGCTTTTGAAGGTTGCTTCAATTTAACCAGCATTACTATTCCACAAGGGGTAACCAGTATAGACGATGGAGTTTTTTACTGGTGTTCCAGTTTAACCAATATTAGCATTCCGGATAGTGTAACCAGTATAGGCAACGGTGCTTTTTGCGGCTGCGAAGGCTTAACCAGCATAATCATTCCGGAAAGTGTAACCAGTATAGGTGACTCCGCTTTTTGTTATTGCACAGGTTTAACCAGTATTAGTATGCCGCAAGGGATAACCAGTATCGGCTACGGGACTTTTTCTGGTTGCGAAAGCTTATCCAGTATTACATTTGACTCGGCCACAACAGAAATATATGATGATGAGAACACAATTCCAGCCGCAACCAAGATTATAGGATACGATCCATCTACCGCAAAAAACTACGCTACAAAATATAATCGAACCTTCGAAGTTATCGGCACAACCAATACCCTGCAAAGTATTGCCATAACTACCCCAGCCACCAAACTAAGCTATGCCGTTGATGAACCATTGGATATAACAGGCTTAGTAGTGACCGGAACTTATAGTGATAACAGCAATAAAATTGAGAGCATAACTACTGCGAATATAACAGGGTTTAACAGTGCTTCGGCAGCAACCGATCAGGTTCTAACCATAACCATTGAAGGCAAAACCACCACTTATCTGGTAACAATAAATGCACCCACATCTTATCAACCAGCTTTCAATATCAACACCATACCCAATAATACTCTGAAGCTGGGGGATGACTTTTTCGACATGAGTTCCGATGCAATGAACGATCCACAGGCAACAATTATGATTGCATCGCTCCTCAAAGACGG
>CAZYJA010000214.1:0-4902 GCA_964647245.1 uncultured Syntrophomonas sp.
CAACCGTTAGCCGGTGGGGTATTTAAGGCAGGAGATATTATAGAGATAACAGGAACGGCCCAAAAGGTGAATTCTGTTGCTATTTGCGTTCGCAACAGTAAAAACGGGCGGGTTTATGTAGCCCAGCCATCTGTAGTTGACGGTAATTTTACGACCAGATTTACCTTATCCGCCAATGCTTTCGCCGGTGAATATAGCATAGCTGTTACTGCGGCCGGACTGGCTGGTGCCCAAACTTATCATTTTACTACCACTTCAGCAGGGGGAGACACAGGAATAACCGAGCCGAAAAAGGACGCTATTCTTTTCATTAATGGCAACGGAGTAGCTAATATAGCATCTTATACGCGTGCCGAGTTGGAGTCAATGAACCAGGAAAGAGAGATATTGTCGGCAACCAGTGATTACCCCGAAGATTTAGATGTAGCTGTGGAAGGAGTTTCACTCAGAACATTACTGGAACAGGCCGGAATAAGCTGGGGGAGTGCTCAGAAGATTACTTTTGGAGGCAGCGATGGATATACGGCTGAATTTACTGTAGACGAATTATTCAATCAAAAACGTTATATCTTTCCAGGCCAAACCGAGATAGAGCCAATCGTTGCCTTGAAGCGAGCAGAGAGATCTAATAGTTTTAGTGATATGAGTACCCAAGATACACCAATAATGTGTTATGGACAGCGGGCACAAACAGAACAAACCCTTTTGTGGTTTGTCAAGAGATTGAAAACTATTACTGTATTGACTAGTTCTCCAAGTACGTGGGCAAGACCTGAGGCCAAGATCATCACCCCGAACTCCCAACAAAAAGTTGCGACCCAGGGCGGTGAGGTAAAAAGCGGTTCAGAAGTATATCTGCATTGCTCAGAGGTAATACCAAGGATTTATTATACCACTGATGGCAGCACACCGGACCTTAACAGTAAGATCTTTAATCTACACGGTTGTGGACCATTAGTCGGCAAAGATGATCCGATTCTGGTGGATGAAAGTACAACTGTTAAAGCTATGTCGATAGGACGGGGTAAACAGAATAGCGATATGGCTACCTTTACTTTTACAGTGGCTGGTACAATACTTCCAATTGAAATTGTTGATCAACTAAAGATTGATGAGGATAACATAAAAAAGGAAGAGGTAAACCTTGAAAATGGACGTAAAGGAGAGAAACTCACTTTACAGGCAGGTGTTCTGGAAGACATTGAAAAAGGTGAACCGGGGAGCAGGCTGACAATTGTTTCTACTGGTAAAGTGGATGAAGTGATCACAGTAGTTCCCGGTTCAGTGTTACAAAAGGCCCAGGAAAATTCAATGTTGGTGGGGATAAATAGTCAGATCGGAAATTATACTTTGCCTCTGGCCCATCTAAATCTTAGTGAAATAGCTATTGGCCTAAACGCCAAACCAGAAGAGCTAAGTTTTAACATCATCATTTCCAAAGCTCCTGAAAATGTTAAAAACAAACTGATGGGCAAGCTCCAGGAAGGCCAACAGATGCAGGTTGATCCGATAGAATTCCGCTTGGAAATTGCCGTGCCGAACGGAAAAAAGACTGAGTACAAATCATTCGGTTCAACTTATATCGAACGAGATATTCCACTTGCTGGTGATATTAATATTAATCAGGCTACAGGAGTAGTCTGGAATGAAGCCAAAGGATGCTTTCTTCCCCTTCCCACCAACTTTGAGACCAGGGAAGGTAAAAACTATGCGATGATCTTAAACCGGACTAATAGTATGTATACTGTTTTGCAGTCCAGCAAGACCTTTACTGATATTAAGGATCATTGGGCTCAAGCGGATATTGAATTATTAGCGTCCAAGATGTTGATTTCCGGCAAAAGCGAAACCACCTATGATCCGGGCAGCAACATTACCCGGGCCGAATTTGCCACTCTTCTGGTGAGAGCTTTGGGCCTGGAAGAAGGGGTATTAAAAGAAGGACAGTTTAAAGATGTAGACGGAACAGCCTGGTATGCTGGCAGTATTGCCGCTGGAAACGATGAAAATATTATTAATGGCTATGAAGACAAGCTCTTTAAACCAGATGCGAACATAACCCGTGAGGAAATTGCGGTTATGATTACCAGAGCCGCACGTGTTGCGGGGAAAGAGGTTACTATATCCGGCAGCGAACAGAAGCAAGAACTGGATCAGTTTAAGGACCAGACAAAGATTTCTTCCTGGGCAGCTCAGGATGTAGCTCTGGCCGTACGGGCAGGTATTATCAAAGGCATGCCGGGTGAAGAATTTGCACCGCAAACTTATGCTGATAGGGCCCAAAGCGCGACTATCCTAAAACGATTCTTAACCCATATTAATTTTATTACTGCCCAGTAAAAGGAACAATTACTGCTACTGCAGCCCGGAAAGCATAGGGCTCAAAGTTTGAGAGGGGAATAGAGATGGCGAAGGTAAAAGGTCGGCTAAAACGGCTGGGATTGCTCCTGGTTTTACTGCTCGTAGTTGGTTTTGCCTGGAACGGTACGGGCCTGGCGGTGGCTGAAGATAACGCGCTACCCGACCAGATTATCCTATCATGGACAGCTGACCCGCAGACTACCCAGACTGTGGCTTGGCGGGTATATAGCACGGTTACCAGCGGGAAAGTCCAATATATGAAGGAAGGTGTAAAGACCGCTGACTTCAGCGGTGCGCAAGAAAAAGAGGCCGTTTGTAGTGAACTTTATGAAGGTTACAATCATTTTGAGGTGGAGATAGATAGTTTAGAACCGTATACCACCTACGCTTATCGAGTGGGTACGGATGGTTGCTGGAGTGGACCGGCCAGCTTTACGACGGCAGGCTCAACAGATCATTTTTCTTTTATGTATATGGGTGATATACATATCGGTTATAACGAATTCAGTTCTAGTGTATGGAGACAGCTTTTAGATCAGGCCCGTACCAATTACCCAGAATTAAAATTCGCCCTACAAAGCGGTGATTTGGTTGATGAGACTGAGAATCTTGAGTACTGGGAAAATTTCTTTAGTACGGCGGCCGGTGTTTTTGACTTCCTGCCCTTAATGCCTGCACTGGGTAATCATGAAGATCTGAACCCGGATATGTATTTTAAATCATTTGCCCTGCCCCCAAACGGCCCGGAAGGGCTTAAAGAACAGCACTATTCATTTGACTACGGCAATGCCCATTTTGTAGTGCTTGATAGTAACCAGATGGGGAGTGAAGGAGCTGATTACGAGGCTGGGATAGCCTGGTTGGAAAATGACCTGCAATACAGTTCCAAGGAATGGAAATTCGTCATGTTCCACCATCCCCCTTACGGCGTCGATCCTCGCGATGAGGTAAAGGCTAATATGATAAAGGAAAATTGGATACCAGTGATGGAGCGTAACGGTGTGGACATAATTTTCGTAGGGCATCAACATATGTACATGCGCACCTATCCTATCTATGAAGGCCTTATCCAGGAAAAACCAACGGAGGGTATTACGTATGTGATGGGTAACGCAGGGAACAAGGTTTATCTTAATCCAGACGAACATGGTTATATTGCAAAAGTTTTTGATGGTCCGGATAGTACCAGTTATACGGCCGTTGATATTGATGGTGATGTGCTTACTATGACTACCCGAGGCGTAGACGGTACTGTAAAGGATGAGTATAAGATAAGCAAAAGTAATGATATGGATTCAAGAGTAGGAGTAAGTGGGGTTAAACTTTTAGACAGCTCGTTTCAGGAAATAAGCTCTGTTACCACGCAGGAAAATTGTCGCCTACAGGTTCATTTGAATAATTATACCAGCAAAGCGCAGACTGCTATAGCTATAATTCAGCTGCGGTCTGGCAACGATGCGGTGGTACAATGTGGCGGAGAATCACTGGGAATCGTTAGTTTGCAGACGGATGTTCCGTCGGCGGGAGCTGATGTCTACGCTGATTTCAAGTTACCTGATATTCCTGCGCGCAGCAAGGTATATGTAGATGTTTATGTTCTGGATGAGGCCAATGTTCCGATTAGTGCGCCTTATCAACAGTTTAGCTTCAGTATTTAATCCTGATCGAAATAATTAAATTGGAAAATTGGGAGGATAGAAACCAATGAAAAAAATCAGAAAGATATTATCAGTAATAATTTGTATATCATTGTTTTTTATGTATATACCTGCAGGTTTGGTGGAAGCAATTGAACCTATGACCTTGCCTCAGACGCCTGTAGAATATGCAGCCAGTGATTATGCCTTGTATGCCTCCAGGATAGCGGTTGGTGAATATGATGATGAAACTGCCGTTAGAGATTTTACTGTAGTTGTTAAACCAGACAAGACCGTGGCAGTATGGGGAGACAATACTTATGGACAGCTTAATGTTCCAGAGGGGTTGACCGGGGTAAAGTCTGTAGCGGCAGGTTCGGGGCATGTACTGGCTTTGAAAGAGGATGGATCCTTAGTTTACTGGGGTAGTGTCTTTGATGCCATGGGCGTAGCTTCTGCATATACAATCCCTGCTGAATTAGAGGAGGCAACAGTTAAATCGATAGCCGCAGGGGGTAATATGAGTGCTGTAATCAAAGATGACGGCGGGATTGTTATATGGGGCAGAAATACCAGAGCAATTGAAACAGTACCGACAGGGTTAGGTAATGTGGTAGCAATCTCTATAAATAATAACTATGCCGTTGCTCTTAACGATGCAGGCAGTGTCACGGTTTGGGGGAGAGATACTATTATACCGGAAGGTTTAGCAGGTAATGTGGTAGCGATTGCGGCAGGAGGAATGCATTGGCTGGCCTTAAAGGAAGATGGTACGGTTGCAGTAAGTGGTGCTTCCACTCATGTGACTGATGAAGTGAAAACCTTTATTAGCGGGTTAAGCAATGTACGGGCCATCAGTGGTGGAATCCAGTTTTCGGTTGCATTATTCGCGGACGGTACTATT
>CAZYJA010000215.1:0-4864 GCA_964647245.1 uncultured Syntrophomonas sp.
ATTAAGCAAGCCCTTCGCGAAATGTGTAGGGTATTAAAACCAGGAGGAGAATTGTATATTCTTGATTGCACGGTCCTGGATGGAGATGAACCTGAAAATGAAATTAATCGAATCGAGTTATTAAGGGACAGCTCCCACTATTGTTCTTATTCGCCACGTCAGTGGAACCTATTATTAAAGGAACTGCCAGTGACTATACAACAAACCTCTTTGTTAAAAAATCACTATGAATTGCCACAGTGGTTTGACAGGATGGCAACAGACTTAAGCAACCAACAAGAAATTATGAAAATATTAAATAATCTATCCGAAGAATATAAAGGTCTTTATCCTTTCAGCCAGGATTACATAACTACTTACCGGTTTGAGGTTTTGGCTGTGAAGCAGTTTTAGATGCACAATAAAAAGGAATGTGATTACCTGGTTGAACCTGGACCGGGTGGTGGTGCTCAAGGGGGGTACATCCTTCAAACAGGATTTCACAAGTGCTGACACAAAGTCCGATATTTACCAGAGTCTCAGCCAATATTGATGGGGTTAATTTGAATATATATATTCTTTATGGAGAATATATTTTACATAAACTATAAGGAGGAAATTCGATGAATAGTGATGCAGATAAATCCCAAGCAAGCCATAAAGATCAGCACAATCACTCGCACAGGCATAGCGGTGGTTGTTGCAGTCACACGTCCAATTTGGAAAGCGACTACACTAATTCTATGGAGTCTCTGCAAATCGATAGTAAAGAAAAATCGTTTTTGAAGGAGCTTGTAAAGTGCAGCTATTTGCCGGTCTGCCGCTTTATTATGAGCAGCAGCCTTGATAAAGGGGCTAGGATTGTTTCTCTTGCTCCAGTGTATATAAATTCTATCGATGACAGCATGGAAACAGTTAAGGCGACTCGAAATGTTTTGTATGAGCTTGAGGAAAAGGGGTTAATATCTCTGGATTATGATATTCCCCTGCAGAATTATAACTACACCCAATATAAGCAATCTGCTCTTTTTGAATTCTTCAAAGAGACGGTTAATGAGGGGAAGAAAAATCCGAGTTATCTGTTTGACACAGCAGAAATTGATCTTGGTAGCATCGCACTCACCGAGCTTGGAGAGAAAGTCTCTGAGAATATTGAGGGTTTTGCATAATGTTACACCGTGTTACACCGGTTACACCGGGACGTTCTTTCTGTAACAGTGCTTTGTTCTTTGTACTATTATTGCATTAAGTCCTGTAATTCGGGCTTTTTGGCGAAGTGTTCCCCCTTTACTCGATTTGATCCTAACCGTGTTATCAATCTCTAGGTGTCAGTATATTTATACCTTGCTCCCTTATCATAGTAGTATCAAGTTTTTCTCTATCTCTTCTGAACTCGTCGGTATATTCATGCCAAGGTTTGTTATCTATGGTTATCCACAAAAAGCACATAATACTTACCTCCTCTAATTATCTTAATTTATTTTTCCCTTTAGAGCAGACTATTATGTAGATTATATGGCGAAAAAACAGGATAAGATTACCTATTAGTTAATTTATATCCCAGGTTACATAACCATCAAAGTGAAGGGGTAACACTTTGTCAAATAGCCCGAAATACAGGACTTAATGCAATGAATGTACAAAGAACATTAGCTCCGTTTAGCACTGCTAAGCACTGTTACAGAAAGAACGTCCCGGCGTAACGCCGGCGTAACGGTTTAGTGACAAAGAAACATTTTTTTGGCATTAGCTCTTAATATCTGCCTCGCCTGGTTGTAATCTTTCCAGGGATTATTTTCTCCTTCCAGACGCGAGCGGACGTTAGCAACAGTCCAATGTGTTCCTCCATTTAAAAGCGGTAGCTCTTGCCAGGAACAGGGTACAGATACCCCCAGGACCATGCGGGCGCGGACTGAAAAGGCTTCCGCCGTGGTAGCACTGCGTCCATTGCGGTTGTAATCAACATAAATCTTGCCAATCCGGTTTCGAGGTCCGCTTACGTCCGTGAAATAGGTGGGTATAACCCTGGCAAGATGACCGGCAACCCCTTTGGCAAATGTTTTTACGGTTTCCCAATTATCACGCGGTTTTAGGGGCACTACAATATGTAGACCCTTACCTCCGCTGGTTTTCAGAAAGGATTGCAACCCCAATTCGTCCAGCATAGCCCGAGTTAATTGGGCCGCTTCGACTATCATCCCCCAGCTTGTCCCTTCTCCCGGATCAAGATCGAATATCATTCGGTCCGGCTTCTCAATATTAAGGGCTGTAGCATTCCAAGTATGAAACTCGATAACATTCATTTGAACAGCACCAATTAATGCTTCCAGAGAGTTGATCGCTATCAGAGCCGGATGTCCCGGGCTCAGATCAGGATCAAGTTGTTTCAGCCCAGGGATCTTTAATTTGTCACCGTGCTTTTGGAAAAACAGTTCACCCGTCAATCCCTCGGGAGCGCGTACAAACGCTACCGGACGATTGCGAAGAAACGGCAGGATCCACTTGGCGGCCGCCTGGTAGTAGTTGACAATATCAAATTTTTTAATCGCACTGCTCGGATCTACAATGCGTTCAGGATTACTAATCACTTGGTTAGGGGGATCATCAGTCACTCTATTTAGGCCCGTTAGGGCAGCCGGAGGGGGTGAATTTTCTGCCACTCTGACGGGCATTTCCCGGGTTATTCGGGCACTATCCTGGTCGGTGCGAAGCCCTTTGAAGACTCCATGCCGTATCTTTCCGTTCCTGGTCCACTCACTAAACGTTACTTCAGCCACCAATTTAGGCCTCACCCAATGGGCTTGAACGCCGGGGGGAATCTCATTCAGCGGGGGTTCATCTGTGGCCAGGCGGTCTAATTGGTCCTTAATAATAACGGAATTGTTAACACTGAATCCAGTTCCAACTTTACCCGCATAAAGTAGCTTTCCAGCCTCATCATATACTCCCAGTAGCAGTGATCGGAACCCTTTGCCAGATCCTGTCGGGGAAGTGTACCCCACAATAATGAACTCCTGACGCTGGGTACATTTTAGTTTTATCCAGCTTCGAGACCGTCCTGGCACATAGATAGAGTCTTTCCTTTTGCCCATCACACCTTCCAGGCCCAGGCTGCAGGCACTGCGGAAAATATCGGGGCCGCTGCCGGCAAAATTTTCACTAAATAGGACCCGCGTTGAGGTTGAATCTTTTAAAATGTTGGCCAGCAGAATGCGACGAGAGGTCAGGCTAGAATTCCGCAGGTCATATCCGGCGTAGTAAAGCAGGTCGAACACATAGTAGACTATTTCGCCAGTTCGCCCGGTTTCGAAAGCCGATTGCAGTGCCCCAAAATCGGGGACGCCATTTTCCCCCAGTAATACTATTTCACCATCTAACCAACCTGTAGCTATTTTTAACTCTTTTAGTTCTGGTACCAGGATGGTGAGTTTTGAAGTCCAGTCATGGCCGTTGCGGGTAAAGAGAGTTACCAAGTCCTGATCTAACCGGGTTAAGATACGATAACCGTCGAATTTTATCTCGTATATCCAATCATCGCCTGAAGGCATATTATCTACCAGGGTTGCTAATTGGGGAGCTAGTTTAACAGGAACAGGCCCCGGCTTGGCGCCCGATGGAAGGGACAGGAAAAGGCTATTGGGGTTACTCCCCGGTAATTGAAATGATGGTGCTTTTTCCGCACCGGGGTACGCATAGGTATCCTGTTCTTTGATAAGCAGCCAATTGTTTTTATCAACTGTATTATGATGCATCTTAACCAAAGCCCAAGCCCCCTGTAATTTTTGACCGTACAGGTGAAACTTCAGGTGGCCTGCACTCAAACCCTTACCAGGATCGCCGATGGGGTCCCATTTACCCCGGTCCCAGATCATCATATTGCCGGCCCCATATTGCCGAGGAGGTATTGTCCCTTCAAAATCCAAGTATTCCAAGGGGTGATCCTCTACGTTGACTGCCAGGCGTTTCTGGCCCGGCTCCAGACTAGGACCTTTAGGAACCGCCCAGCTTTTTAACACTCCGTCGAGTTCCAAGCGCAGGTCATAATGCGTACTGCGGGCATCATGCTTTTGTATGACGAATGCCCGGGAGGTATGGCCTTGGTAGCCACCTCCAGTCGGTTCAGGTGTTATGGAGAAGTTTCTTTTTTCCTGATAAGTCGCTAGCTTATCTTTTTCTTTCATAATTCTAGTAAGCTCCCCTTTTTCAATTGTAGCCGATCGTTTAAATTCCAAGTGTCTATAAACTACCTAATAAACCAAACCACGTCCGGATGAACCTTAAGCGGAATGCGCATCACGAGGTTATGGACTAAAACTATATATTATTACCTACCGCACCACTCGACATTGTGGAGTTATTTTAGGTTCCATTTTAATATGCCTGATGTAGACGTTTTCAAATAAAAGTGTACAGATAAATTATCCCCTGTTATTTAATATATATTTTCCTGAGAACGATGGCTTCGGAGGAATTAGTTATAATGAGAAGTATCGTTTTCTATCACAATTTAACAATAAATAGAAAACATATATAAAAACATAGATATGTGATGCTATGCAAACACGTTTGATATATCATATATAGCCAATCCAATATACACATGGCCTGGCGTACTAATTACAAAAAAAGCTCAGATAGTGTTGACTCGGTATTTTATCCATGATAAGATACTCCTTGCCGCCAAACGAAAGCGAAGCGGCAAACGATCTTGATAAAACTGAACAAAGAGAACGAAAAGTGCGAATTACAGTTACGAAGCATCGTAAGGTGATAAGTAACAAAAACAAGACCAGCGAAAAAAATTAGAGCCATCAAGGCTCCGATAAATAAATTTTATTGGAGAGTTTGATCCTGGCTCAGGACGAACGCTGGCGGCGTGCCTAAC
>CAZYJA010000216.1:0-3976 GCA_964647245.1 uncultured Syntrophomonas sp.
CCATTTTACCGGCCTGGGTATTAAAAACATGTTTGTCCCACACGCCGCCACTTAAACAAAGGCAGTTTTGGCATATACCGGCTTCGATTAGCATCGCCGCTCGGGCGATGGTACCAGCAGCGCTAGCACCGCCCAGTTCAACCATGTTCATAAATACCGGGGATAGCTGCAGGTATTCAGCTACCTGGGATGGCCATAGAAAATAGCTGTCCTCGCTGGGGGGAGTTACCAGAAGACCGTCCAGATCACTTTTCTGAAGGCCGGCGTCTTTTAGCGCCAGGGTGGCAGCTTCAGCCAATAAATCCAGGGTGCTTCTTCCGCCCGCATTCATCATAGGTTTTAGTTCACCGATACCGATTATGGAATTTTGACCCTTTTGGAACATGGACTTCATCACCTTTCTTTAACCCTCTATTATTGACCGGCATTGGACGCAGGAATTATCTATTCAATAACTTCCAGCTTGTAACTGAAGAGCTTGGCGATATCTTCGGGGCTAAGCAGATATTCCCGATCCAATTCCGGGCGTGAGACGGGTGCCGCGCATAAAGGGGTGGAAAGGTAGCGCAGGCCATTATCATTGACGATGGTTACTATCAGTTTTAGGTCCGGGTATTTCTGGGCTAATTTGCGGCCCGCAGCTACGTTACAGCCCGAAGAAATTCCGCAGAAAATGCCTTCTCGTTTGGACATCTCCTGGGCAGTAGCAATGCATTCGGCCGAGCTCACCAGGATTACCCCGTCAACGTACTTAAGATCCAGGATTTCTGGAATCAGACCATCCGCAATGCCTTGCACCATGTGTTTGCCGATTTTTCCGCAAGCCAGGATTGGGGATTCGGCGGGCTCCGATATATAAATTTTAATCGCCGGGTTGACTTCCTTCAGGTATTTGGCAGTTCCAGTGATGGTTCCCCCGGTTCCCTGGCACATTACAAACGCATCAACTTTCCCTTCAGTCTGTTCCCATATCTCCGGGCCGGTATGATAGTAATGGGCATCCAGGTTATCCTGGCGAATAAACTGGCCCACTTCGAAAACCTGTTCCCCGTATTTCTCTTTAAGGCGGGCCACTTCCTCCAGGACCAGATCTACATCAGTTTCTGCGCCGGGAGTAAGAACCAGCTGGGCTCCATAAGCCAAAATTGTTTTTTTGCGCTCTTCGCTCATTCCTTCGGGCATAACAATGATTACCGGGTAGCCTTTGCTGGCTCCTACCATACAGGTGGCAATTCCGGTATTGCCGGTGGTGCCCTCCAAAAGTATCATACCTGGCCGGAGTTCGCCGCGCCGTTCAGCTTGCTCTACAATTTTATAAACCACCCGATCCTTAAGACTGCCACTGGGATTAGAGTATTCCAGTTTAACGGCAATATCTGCATTGATATCTGCAGATATATTATTTAGCCGTACCATCGGAGTTCTCCCTACCGCTTCCAAAACATTGTCTAGTACCTTAGCATTTGCACTCCAATCCATTATATAAAACCCCCAACATTTTTATTTGAAAGTATGACCTATAGTATCCAGTCGGCCCCAAATCTCAACGGTCGAGACAGGGATCTGGAATCATCTACCGGCATTTGGCGGATGAAATCAGGCAGGACGGTCAGCTCTTGCTGATAAAGCTTTTTCAGTTCAGCAAAGAACTGTGGTCTAAGGGCAGGTTCGCGCAGGGTTAGACCATTTTCGGTGAGGATAGAGGTCCATTTGTTGTTAAGCTCAATTTCATAGTCGCTCAATCTCTCGAAAAATTCGTGCCAGTCCCCCATGCTTATTTCTTCCTGCCAGCCAATCCCAGCACAAACAAAATGTCGGCAGATTGACTCGCGCAGGGTCTGGGAGAGGATACATCCACCTTGTTTGCTATGGAATTTACAGCGATAACTGTCGCCTTCTATCTCATTATTTACGGTTACCGATGCATCCAGAATGGTCAAATGATCCAGTCCAAATATATAATCTACCATATCAGGCTGTTCAAAGAGCAGATAGGCCAGATCAGTAGGATAAAATACTGGCGAATAAAATCCGCAACAACCTTTATCATCCTGCCGTGGGCACTCAGTGCAGAGATCTACTTCAATAAAACTACGCAGCCCGCGATTATGGAATACTAAATTTATTTCTTTTGCCATGCAATAATTCCTTCCCTAGCTTCGTAATATCAGCGTGAACTAAAATAGGCCGGATAAACCATACTGTAACTATTCGCTACTCGTAGTCTCATCCCTTTCGCGTTTTATAATCAAAACGGAAATATCGACATAAAAAGATTAATGTATTTCACCAATCGATTCAATCCTTATCTGCACATTGACTGTTAGGTTGGCAATGATAAGTGTTATAATAATCTAATATAACCACTCTTTATGGGTGGAGTTATATAATAATTGCGGTGCCTGGCACCACTTATTCTTTATATGTTCCAGTTATATTAAAACTGCACCTATTTGTATTATAATACTTGGGTGGCAGGCGTAGTGTGATTTGTAATTTTTAGAATAGGGGAAATATGATGGTGATTTCATTTATAATCCCAATAGCGCTCTTAGCAATAGTGGTTTTAATTATTGCCGGAATGAAGATTGAAAATAGTGAAGGGGGAGAAGATATGATTAAGAAAGTGTATGTTTATTTAGTGTTGTTTGCAACCCTAATGATGACCATTGGTGGTAGTGTAGCTGCTTTTATGGCCATTGCTGATATTGCTGCCCCAGCACCATACTATCAAACCCTGGAAGAATTTAAGCAAGGTAATATAAAATCGGAATTTAACCCTGGCAATGTTGATCTGCAAAAACTTTCTGATGAGGAAGTATTGACCCGATATGAAACCATGGTAGCAGCCGAAAAGGATAGACAAATAAGCAGAGCCAAAAATAGCCTCATCAAAAGCCTGGGCTGGATTATTATCCCCATGCCGGTATTTTTGTTTTTCCAACGGCGGTTATCGGGTATGGACAGTGTCTAAAGTACTAAGCTTCTATTTAATATTATGTGCAAGGTGATCTAATGCAGCAATTAAAATCTTTAGGCATTCTGGGGGGAACCTTTGATCCGATTCATTATGGGCATATGGTAGCGGCGGAATGCGCCCGGGAAGCCTATAACCTGGATCGGGTTATTTTTGTTCCGGCCGCTCGTCCGCCGCATAAAGACCTAAATGAGGTTTTGGATAGTAAGCACCGATTCGAAATGGTAAAGTTGGCGGTCGAGGATAATCCCTATTTTGAGGTATCCGCGCTGGAAATGGAGCGAAAAGGCCCGTCCTATACGGTAGAAACAATTGCCAGTTTTCAGCAGCAATTTCCAGGGGCCAAGATATTTTTTATCATCGGAGTTGACGCGCTGTTACTTATAAATACCTGGAAGGATATTGAACGGTTAGCCAGCCTATGCAATTTTGTGGTAGTTACCCGACCGGGCTATCTGTTACGCCCTGAGCAAGCTCATTTAACTAAAATACCGGATGCGGTTTGGAAGAAGATCCAGCTGGTTCCGATTCCGGAAATGAATATATCCTCCAGTGATATCAGACAACGGGTGGGCCGCGGGCAGACGGTTAAGTACTTGCTGCCGCCAGCTGTTGAGGAGTATATGTTAAAGAATGATTTATACCGGGCCAAGGAGGTTGCCAATGATTGATCCCACTGAAGCTATTCGCATAGTTCACGGTAAACTATCTCAGCGCCGCTTTCAGCACAGTCTTAATGTAGCTCATTTAGCAGCCGGCCTGGCCGCATCTGTGGGGGTAGACCGAGAGAAGGCTTTCATTACGGGGATTTTACACGATTATGCAAAAGATTTGACTGACGGGGAGCTACTGCGCATTGCTGAAGAGAATGGGCTCATCGATAATGAAGTTGAACGCCAGGTACCGGATCTTTTGCATGCGGCGGTAGGTGCCTTCCTATTGGAAAAGCAACTGGGGATAAAGGATAGTGAAATACTGGCAGCAGTGCGGGCACACACA
>CAZYJA010000216.1:3986-4824 GCA_964647245.1 uncultured Syntrophomonas sp.
GCATACTAGATAAGATGATATTCGTGGCTGATATGATAGAACCCGAGCGAGATCCCTACCCGAATCTCGAAGACCTGCGCCGGTTGTTCTCACAGAATCTGGATGGAGCCATGCTGCTGGGTCTGGAAGCTACGATCCGATACTGTCTAAATCGCCAGATGCTTCTGCATCCCCGTACGGTAATAGTAAGAAATATATTTTTGCAAAAAGCAGCCCTTAGCAATGACAATGAGGAATGTCAGGTGTAGCGTGATATAATAAATTACAAGTAATCATTAAATAATGTAGGAGGGTTCTATTTGATCAAAGAAGATAGACTGGTGCAGATAATTGCTGATGCAGCCCTGGAAGAACAGGCCATTGACCTGGTCATACTAAATGTGAACGAGCAAACGATTATTGCGGATTATTTTGTGGTTTGCAGTGGCCGCAACATAATCCAAATACGCAGTATTGCCGAAAATGTCGAGCATCTGTTAGAGGGGCTGGGGGTTAAGGTGTTGCGCAAGGAGGGTCATCAGGAGGGTAAATGGATAGTGTTGGATTATGGGTCCACCATTTTTCATGTATTCCGGCAGGAAGAAAGGGATTACTATAAGCTGGAAAACCTCTGGGCTGATGCCCGTAAAGTAGCCGTGGAAGCCCGGGTTTAGGTTGTTAGTGGATAGTGGATAGTGGATAGTGCATAGGGTTATGTTTGTAGTACATGGTGCGTGAATAATAGTTAGTTGAGATAATAGGGGGACATTCCTTCGTAGAAGGTGTGTCCCCCTTGGGGTGTACATTAAGTCGACGACCTGCAGAGCGAGCAAAAAAGGTTAAGAGCAAGGCAATCGGA
>CAZYJA010000217.1:0-4760 GCA_964647245.1 uncultured Syntrophomonas sp.
TGTAGGTCTCTTTAACCAGTTGTCGCCGCCGGGTAGCCCAGAGCTCCCGCAACCGCATGAGTAACAATGGACTGCTAGACATGCAGGCTACAGGGTGGGCTACTCTAAACACAAAAGGAAAGAGCGCCCTCTCTGTTTTATTTATAATATTACCTTTTACTTAGTTTTTCTTTACACTACCAATAACTATAGGTTATCTGGGAAGATTCTTCATGCTTTTTATTTTCTATTACCGCCTATTCCTGACTATTTCGGCTACTATCCGGCTACTCCTGCCCTGCCATTTATAAAAATAAGTAAAAGGGGTTCCAGCACAAAATCTGAAACCCCCTGGTAATTCATTAATGGCACCCTACGAGTACTCCTGATATTCACTTCGTTCATAATTTAATGTTGCGGAGAGGGGGGGATTCGAACCCCCGAGACAGGTATTAGCCGTCTACTCGATTTCCAATCTTGTGATGCACTTCGCGGCTATTGTCAGGTATTGCTCTTTATTCTCATCTATTCATGAGCTACTCGATGGCTACTCGCTTATATCTAATCGTATTGTTATCTGTTGCGGACATATTGAGAAGATAATATTGGTTGACTTCTTATCGATCTTACCAAATTAAATTGGTTTGAAGTAATATTTGATACTAATAGCAGTGAAAATAATAGTAATGCCTAGAATATTATTGGGAAATTAAGTCAACAATCACCATAGGGGTGATTTTTTATGTTTAAGTTAAGGTCTGTGGGGAAGATATTATACACTGGTAGGGTAGTTAGGGTTCCTAAACCAAAAAATCCAATGCCGGATAAAATTAAAAGACCTACGAATTCTAAAACCAATGAGCAAAAATAAATTATGTGACAATCAAATCGGGTAGGAGACTACCCATTAGTTGGATTACAGTGAAAAGCAGAAAGCCCGTCTCGATTATGAGTCTGGCCTTCTGCTTTTATAGTGGTCTTAAATAAATTGAAATTACTTTCCCAGCAGTTAGTATAGCAAAGCAAGCGGTTGGCGGTCCGTAACAGTCGGGTACGGTTGCCGATCTCTTGTTCTGCCCGACGGGCTAATTCCCTAACGGGTTCCTGCCAAGGTTGCCTCTGCAAGGCTGGGGGCATGCAAATATTGGTATTACCCTGGAGATATACAGCCAGGTACAGGATGACATGTAGCGAGATGCTGCTGATAAACTGGATGTAGGTCTCTTTAACCAGTTGTCGCCGCCGGGTAGCCCAGAGCTCCCGCAATTGCATGAGTAACATGGCTATGTTCGTCTAAAATATTGTGAGCACTATCAGTCTCATGCCTATCGACTAAATTAGGCCAGCCTTTTTGAGCATTTTCATGACAACAGTTGCGGTTTCAGCTCTGGTTATATTACTATTGAGCCTCAGGCTGCCATTGCTCCCCACCATGACATCCAGTTTGGTACATTTTGCTGCGGCAACTCTAGCCCAGGCACTAACCCTATCGCTGTCATTGAAACGGTTTAGTTGGGTGCTGGTGTCAGCTTCGCTTAGGGTGGTGTCCATTCCTGCAATCTCCATGGCTTTGGCTATCATAACCACGGCTTCTTGCCTGCTGATTGCCTTATTAGGCATGAAACTTCCATCTCCCATGCCGTTAACAATGCCATATTCGTTTGCTTTGGCTACGCTTCCTGAAAACCAGTCACTATCACTAACATCGTTGAACTGTTTGGACTTGTCAGCTTCTGTCAGCCCCAGGGCCCTTATGACTATAGCCGTAAATTCGGCGCGAGTGATGTCCTGATCAGGCACGAAGTTGCTGGCATCTATCCCGCTCACCACCAGCCTGGAACCCATTTCGTTCACATAGTCTTTAGCCCAATGTCGCTCTACATCTGCAAAGGTTTTAGGATTATAAATAACCAGGTAGGAGCTGTTAGTCAGGCTTTTGATTTTGGCATAATATTTTCCGTCAATTAAAACAATGGTTGTTGGTATATGCGAGAAGGTGCCATCTTTATTAAGCACTGCACCGGTTGTTATTTTGCCTGGGTCGACTCCGTCAGGAATGGCTATGGTTCTCTCGATAAAATTATTAAAGTGAGATACATCGATAGTCTTACCACCAACGGCACAGGTAATATTAAATTCGATTGGATTTACTACAATCTGATAATGGTTTTGGTTGGCTGTGTCTTCAACAATTCTTACGGTGTCCGGTGATGGTTGAGAAATCGAGATATTTACTTTAATGTCCTTCAGTTCTACCTTTTGCCCAAACTGTTCTGATATGCTGTCGATGTTGATATGTCCTGCAGGCATAGTGTAAGTGACATTCCCCGTATTCATCTCCAGTACAGCTTCTTTGGCTGCCATGTTTTTAATGATCTGTCCAGTTAGGACGCCTGCGGCTACATCTGGATTGTTAGTGAAGCGTATAGTTACTGAAGCGTTGTTGCCTTGGGTTTCAAGCATATTGGCAAGTCCTGTGGAATCAACGATTACCGTAGTTGTGGTCTGACCATTTACGGTCGAAGTCGCCGTTGTTCCCACCGTTTGACTTTCACCGTTGACCATAATCAGCCCGTCTGACGAGGTAGTAGTCGTTGTTGAACTCGATGAACTATCGCTGCTGCCAGGAGATGTGGTGTTTAGGTGCACAAATGTTGCTGTAATGGCAATAACGCCATTCAAAGCATCCCCGCTATTTACTGTATAGGTTGAAAAGCTGGTTCCGGGAGTTGCTACAGGGGTGATAGTTCCGCCTGTATAGCTCAGAGTATTAGACAGTATGCCACTGTTGTCCAGCGTGTAGTAAACACTCACATTACCGTTGGTTAAGTAGGTGATGGTTACAGGAGAAGAATCGTTAAAGGATATCGCGTCTGTACTGGTATTGCCCGACTTTAACAGATTGATCGTATATGGAACCTGTGCGCTTGCCGCGGAATAGCCTGAGCCGGCAGCATCAGCTGAATTTACCTTGACACGCAGATATTCTGCAACGTCTGCAGCTGCAACTGTGTAGATGGCAGCTGTATTTCCTATGCCGGTTGCATCTGCCCACGTTGTACCATCAGCCGATACTTCCCATTGATAGAAAAGGTTTGTATTCGGAGTTGTGTTGGCAGTGGCAGTTAAGACTGCACCGATTTTGATCTGGTCGGAGCTGGCACCAT
Source organism: uncultured Syntrophomonas sp. (assembly GCA_964647245.1). Lineage (GTDB taxonomy): Bacteria > Bacillota > Syntrophomonadia > Syntrophomonadales > Syntrophomonadaceae > PHAA01. The sequence continues at coordinate 3,147 of CAZYJA010000217.1, forward strand.
ATCCATTTGTGACCGCAATCGTCGGTGTGCCGGTGAGTGCTGTAAGAGGCTGAATAAGTACATTTGTGGCATCCGTAGTTCCGTCGGCAACAGTTGCAATGAACTTTTTATCACTGCTTATTCCCGCACCTGCTGGCGAAACAATACTCGTATTAACCGGTGTACCAAAGGACAATATGGCTGACCCTGAATAAACTGCATGGGTTGTAGTTGACGCGCCGGAAATTGCATACGTAGTGCCGCCGTTGAAAGCAGCGCTGTTAGCGCGAGAGTAGATTCCATAACTTTCAAGTGCTGCCATGCCTCCGGCAGCTGTGACATAGCCGCTTTTGATCGTAAAGTCTCTGTTATAGGCACTTATCCCGTAGCTTTTGCCGCTTGGGCCTGTAACATCTCCACCTGTAGCATAAACAGTGCTATTTTCTATTAAGATACCTCTGGTGGCACTGATTCCTCTGCTTATTTCTATTGCACTGGCGCCGGTGGCTGTGACTGTTCCGCCAGATATTGTTACATCTTTATTAGCAGTACTAAGACCACTGCTATAGCTTCCCATTCCACCAGTGGCGGTAACGGTTCCGCCGTTTATGGTTATATTCTGTCCGGCATAGATCCCCATACTGTTCCTGCTCGCTGTACCGCCGGTGGCATAAATGGTACCGTTTGTAATCTTGATGTTACCATATGGTGATCCACCATCAGTGCCAATTCCGAAACTAGTGGCGAATGCTCCTCCGGTTACATTTCCGCCTGTAACATGTAGCATACCTGCTCCGTCAATAACGTTCGTAATGATGACTCCGTCTGGATCATTTGTAACGATGTCGAAGCAAATACCGTAGCTGCTTTTATTAAATGACGACACATCACCCGCCCTGACCGTGTTCTCGCTTCCAGCCTCAAGGGTGATGGTTGAACATTCGGGCAGCTTAATGCCGTAGCTGCTTTCCAATCCGCCGCTTGCGACTTGGATGTTAGCTTCATTTAGAGTGAGAGTTTTAGTACTATATACCCAGCTCCAACCCTCTGACGAGTCGATAATATTTGTCGTTGTCGCATTGGCGGTCTTGGTAGTGCTGTCAGTGGCTTTATAAGACAAGCTGGTGCTGGTTAAATCAAGCGTAGTTGTTCTCATCGTTACACCGCTGCTGGGTTTAGAGGTTGTAAAATTCCAGGATGTGGTATCTCCAATTCCTGTATAATTATTTCCCGCGGCATCGTTAAAAGCGGTTGCGGCAATCTGCACATAATAACCGGTTTCACTTCCCAAGGTAACGGAAGGCTTGATTGTGATTGTGGATGTGCCGCCTCCGGTCACCTGTAAGCTGGTTACATCTATGGTTTCGATTATACTGTCATCGGCAGCTTTCCTTATTACTATATAGCCGGTGCCAACTATTACCTCTTCGCTGAATGTCACCACCAGATTGGAGTACACTACTATGTTTGTATCATTGTCCGCAGGACTTAGGGCGGATACCGTAGGTGCTTGGACATCAGAGGTTGTAAAATTCCAGGATGTCTTATTCCCAATTCCTGCATAGCTGTTTCCCGCCGCATCGTCAAAGGCGGTTGCGGCAATCTGCACATAATAACCGGTTGCACTTACCAACG
>CAZYJA010000218.1:0-4732 GCA_964647245.1 uncultured Syntrophomonas sp.
ATTATTTAGGTGGATATTATACACTTTTCACACGGTCTGACGTCCCGGTGTAACGATAGCTGTAATATTCCAAACAACTTTGTAAAAGCATGGTTGCCTCTTGTTTGCTTAGTTCCTGCTCAGGCCGAAAATTGCCGTCAGGATAGCCATAGCATATTCCAGCCGCATAGGCCGAATTAATTCCCTCCTCTGCCCAAGCAGGGATTTGGTCAATAAAATTAGCTCTTCCGCTCTTGGATTTGAAAGCCTTTCCTATTACTGATACTGCTTCAGCTCGGGTAATATTTTGTTGTGGTTTGAGTAATCCGCCTTCGTATCCACTAATTAGACCTGCATTCACCAGCTCAATTATTTTATACTCATCGGCCGGGTGCAAATCGCCGATATCAGAGAACTTTTCATCCAGGTTCTCCACCGTTCCGATTATTGTCGGAGATGGGGATGTTGATTGCAGGGCTACTCCGTAGAGTAATTTGAAAAATTCCCACCGGCTGACCTTTGCGTCAGGATTACGGTCATAATCCTCCATTTCTTCCACAAAACGAGCCATTCTTACCTTACTAAGCCCTGTTTGGTTAAAGACAAAGTCAATAATCATAATCTCCCCGGAACTATCTACATTTCCCACTTCCAGGGTTAGGGATGAGGGGGTAGCAGCAATAAACTTCATTCCGGCCTTGCCATTTCCGTCGCAGACCTGATTCTTTTTACCATTTAAAGTCGTTGGCCATTCCACGTATTTCTTATAGGTCTCCTCACTAGGCACCTGCATGTAAGCAACGCCCTTAGGCAAAGAAATCTGAATTTTATTGCCCGGGTAAACCGGAACCGCTATTCCGGGTTTTCCGTTGACCCTTAAAGTTCCTAACTCACGATTTTCTCCCCATGTTACTACTGGATTGGATAGAACTGTATAGACGGTGTTCCCAATATATTGCGTTTCTCCTTGGGGTCTATCAGGATCACTTATTTTTACTACCAAATTCGTGTCCGCCTTCACCGATTGGGGTAAAAATAGAACTACCCCCAAACAAACTGCGAAAAATATTAAAATCGCAGAAAGTTTACTCATGATTTTTGCAGAATACATAATAATCACTCCCCATACTTTTTTCACTATTCAAGAATATTTTAACAGATTTGACCTACTTCAAATATAAATAGCACAATTATGGTACGTTTATCTAGAGGATATCACTAGAGTACCTCCTTAATCTGCCGGAGTCTTAATCCTCTTTACTCAATAAACAGCAAGGGATTCCAAATAGAAGTCTTTTAGGATCAAGGCCTACACTTACACCGGACTCGTATAGCAATCACCTTTTATGAATCCCATAATAGCCGATCTAATAAAATGAATGTGCGAAATATTTTAATGGGTAAGAATAAATAGATATTTTTGATGGTACAACCGGAGATGTCTTTTGTCCAATCATGGAATAGATCAATAAAATTAGTGGAAACTAAGTTTATCTTATCAGGAGGTGAAGCTAAAGATGATAAAGGTCTTGAGTGCGCCCGGCAAATATATCCAAGGTGCAGGCGCATTAAATGAAGTGGGAAAGTATATCAAGCACTTCGGTTCCAATGCTTTGGTTATTGCTGATCCCATCGTTTTAAGTTATGCCGAGAAGAATCTTAAGGGAGGCAACCATGGGTTAACATTCACCATTGAGAAATTCGGCGGAGAATGCAGTAAAAAAGAAATTGACCGTTTGAAGAACTTGGCCACTAATAATAAAGCCAATCTGATAATTGGTTTCGGCGGTGGTAAAACCCTGGATACAGCCAAGGCGGTGGCCCATTTTGCTCAGTTACCGGTGGCCATCCTGCCTAGCATAGCATCAACCGATGCACCCTGTAGTGCCCTATCGGTAATCTATACGGAAGGCGGGGAGTTTGAAGAATACCTGCTGCTGCCAAAGAATCCCGATCTGGTTTTGGTCGATACTAATGTGGTTGTACAGGCACCAGTACGTTTTCTGATCTCTGGCATGGGCGATGCCCTGGCTACCAAATTTGAGGCCGAGGCGAGCAGTATCCGCAGTCTTCCGGCGATGGCGGGCGGAGCTCCTTCCATTAGTGCATTGGCCCTGGCTGACCTCTGTTTTGAGACCCTGCTTGAGTATGGCAACGCCGCCCGTCTAGCCGTAGAGAAAAAGGTAATTACCCCGGCGGTGGAGAAAATTATTGAGGCCAATACCTTGCTGAGCGGCATCGGTTTCGAAAGTGGAGGATTAGCTGCAGCCCATGCTATCCATAATGGCTTTACTATATTGGATGAAAGTCATCACTATTTTCACGGCGAGAAGGTAGCCTTTGCGACCATCGTTCAGCTTGTCATGGAAGATCGCTCCATAGACGAGATTTTTGAGGTGATTGACTTCTGTCAGGTGGTTGGCTTGCCAACTACCCTCCAGGAACTCGGCTTGGCCAAGGTGGGGACGGATCGGCTGATGCAGGTAGCAGAGACGGCCACTGCAGCCGGGGAAACCATTCACAACATGCCATTCCCTGTTGATGCACAGCTGGTATTTGATGCCATTGTGGCTACCGATGCGCTAGGCCGAAACCTGGCTGAAGGAATGCTGCTTTGATTAAATAATGCAAAAATAAACCCTTTCCAGCAAGCGGTTAATAACCACTCGCCCCTTGTCCCCTTGGAGACAAGGGGTTTTTATTTATTTAGATATATTTCATCGGTAAATCGCTTCATCATAAACATTATGCCGTCGCCTTATGCCGGAAGTAACAGCAAGGTTTAAGATTAATGGGAAAGAATCACCGGCTGGTGAATGATGGGAATTATATTTATCTAAATGAACCGCTGCTTCACCATAGCGCTGCATTCTAAATAAAGATTCTCCCTTATAAAAGAGTGCCGCAATATTCTCGGAATTAATAGCCCAAGCCATGTCTGCGCACTTTGCAATCGAGCTATCTGAGTTTGTTAACGTAATCCAGAAGGGCCTTTTCGGTAGTTGGTCCAACGATCACATCGTAGATTACGCCTTCTTTATCAATAATAAAAGTACTGGGTATATTTACGATTCTATAATCATTAGCCGCTTTACTCTCGGTATCCATTAAAACCAGCATGGAATAATTGTTGTCCTTTATATACTGGCTGGCTTTATCCACCGTTTCCCTCACCCCATCAGTTAAATTGACTGTCAGCAAAACTCCATCTTCTGCCTTGGCTAGTTCTATAGCGGTTCGATTTAAGTCGGGCATCTCGGCCTTACACGGCGGGCACCAACTGGCCCAGAAATTTAGAATTACTACTTGGCCTTTATAATCAGATAACTTAACTGGGTGACCATTCAAATCATTCAGCATTATTTCGGGTGCTATTTGCTGCTTATTAATGCTCTTGGGCTGGCTATTCTCTGAAGTTGGCGGCTGCTGCGACACCAAATTGGGCAGGTTGTTCCGGTAATAGAAGGAATAAGCTGCATAGAAAATGACCCCCATAATAATAAACCCGGAAAGCAGTTTGCTATATTTTTTCATAAATGTCTGGTCCTCCCGTGTTAACGAATTTTAAGGCTGTAAAAATCAGTCTACATTTAATCACCAAAAACTTAAGTAGGTTAATCTATTTGTGAAAACAAGTACACCCGCTACTACTAGCACTAAACCCGAGACAATATTAATTATTCTGTGGTAGCTCTGTATCTGTTGGAAAGTAGTATTAATACTGTCGAATAGGATGGCGCTGATTATAAATGGAAGACCCAGGCCGGCAGAGTATAACAAGAGCAGGGTGATTCCCTGCCAAATCGAGTTTGAATTGCTGGCCATAAGCAGGGCTGACCCTAAAAATGCGCCCACACAGGGAGTCCATCCGAAGGCGAAAACCATGCCGAAAATAAAGGATTTTATAATATTCAAGTCCTTCACGCTGTATGCCAAACCTTTATTTAGGTTAAGAAAATTCAGATTAAGAATACCCATAAAATTTAGGCCAAATAAAACCATCACCAGTCCACTAATATGGCGAAAAATCAAGATATTGCCACTCAAGAAATTCCCCAGAGTCGTGGCGGTAGCGCCCAGTATCACAAATACGGTGGTGAATCCAACCACAAAGCCCGTGGAATTCCAAAGCAACTTGCCCCTCTGTATCTCTTCCTTACCAGAAACCCCGGCTAAATACATAAAATATATTGGCAGCATGGGCAAAATACAGGGGGAAATAAAGCTAAGAATTCCTTCCAGAAAGCTAAAGATATATGAGGAGTTAGCCATTTCTGCCTCCCTAAATCAACAAGTTTGTTTAATATATTATACCTGATTAAACCACAGTATAATTCCAGAGCTTGTTCCTCGACATGAGCCGTCGGGACTGATTCTATTGCGGGGTCGCTGATTTTATGGCGGGGTCTCGGTAAATCCGGGGTTGGCTTTTATTGGAGATAAGGGGTTTCGGTTTATATAGAAACATTTCATCGGTAAATCGCACCTCACAAACATTATGCCGATAGGGGGGCTAAGTACTTACATTCGGTAGCTGCTTGGTTCCTCATTTGGCTATGTTACAAAAAGAACGTCCCGGTGTAACAATTTCAACTGCCCAGAACAAAATAAGTAGTGCAATCCTGCAGCACAGGATTTGCAAGAATATCGGCGGCGCTTTTATGAGCAAACAGGGTGACTGCGCTCCCGCGCTCCTGCATATAGTACAGAATGGCGCATAGCGTCTCGGGTGAATCGAGGTTTTCATTGGGCA
>CAZYJA010000219.1:0-4645 GCA_964647245.1 uncultured Syntrophomonas sp.
TTATGTGATATATACCTGTTCCACTAATTTGTCTTGCGTTTCGTGGCATAATTGCTCCTCTCTTCTTTTGGCTCATTATACCATTTATCTATACTATGTAACAAGAGAACCGTCCCCTTGTTACTTAACGTTCTTCACTCCGACGTGGCAGGGAGAACCAAAGTTGACTTAGATCCTGTAGGTCTTCTTTACTAAGCGGAGATAGTTCAGCCGCCGCCAAACTAGCATCCAGCTGTTCGGGCCGACTGGCCCCTATAATAACCGAACTGATGCCTGGTTGCTGCATAACCCAGCGTACTGCAGTGGTTACCATATCATAGTCACGCTCCCCACACCAGGTCCGATATTTCTCCACCGCCGCAAACACCGGCTCTTGCCAATAACGGTCCTGATATAGCTCCCCGGCCTTGGCAACTCCGCTCAGGGTAAAACGAGTATTCGCCTCGACCTGGTGTCCCGGCCGATACCGACCGGTTAGCATACCTCCGGCTAACGGATTATAGCTGATTATGCCTACCCCTTCACTGACGCACATTGGCACCAGTTCTTCCTCAATCATACGGAACAATAGGTTGTATCGTGGTTGCACACTATCAATGCGAATATAATTCTTTCTTTCAGCCATACCTAATGCCTTGGCAATTTGCCAGCTGCGCCAGTTAGACACTCCTATGTAGCGTACTTTGCCTTGAGTCACCAGGTCATCAAAAGCCCGTAAGGTTTCATCCATGGGGGTGGTGGGGTCGAAACGGTGAGCCTGGATTAAGTCCAGATAATCGGTTTGCAATCTGCGCAGACTGTCCTCGACCGCCTTTATAATGTTCTTGCGGCTCAGTCCTTTCTCATTGGCTCCTGGTCCCGTGGGCGAAAAGCATTTGGAAGCCAGGACAATTTTATCGCGTTTACCGCTCAGCCATTCGCCAATAATTTTCTCCGTACCACCCAGTTGTTCATAAGTTCCACCTAATGGGTAACTATTCGAGGTATCAATAAAGCTAATTCCCGCTGCCAAAGCTTTATCCATCATGGCAAAAGAAGTCGCTTTATCAGCCTGATTACCAAACGTCATGGTACCCATACATAGACTGCTCACCTTTAATCCGGAACGCCCCAGCGATCTGGTTTCCATAAATAAAAACCTCCCTCAAAATGTAATTATTGCTGCTAACTAAAGGTCCTTAGGTATGCCACCGATATCAATACTCCCACTGATTAGATTTTCCCTTTATAAACCATTTTCTTATAAGTTAATTGCCCATCCCTATTTAATTATTAATAACAGGGGTTTCTGGTTCACGCGAATTGATTGGACTGCCATCCTTCAGGCTAGCCAGCATTACTGCGCCAAGCACCAATAAAGCGCCAGCTCCCTGGAGCAATGTAAATCTCTCTCCTAAGATAATCCAGGCTCCTATTGCAGTAACCACAGGTATACCATTTAAATATATGGCTGCGCGCGAAGCAGGTATTTGCGATAAGGCGTAGTTGTAAAATAAAAAGGCCAATACCGAAGCAAAGATGGCCAGGAAAATAATTGCCCCGATCGACTGGTAACTCACTTGAGCCCAATTGATTCCACCCGCATTTAGAATAAATAATGGTGCAAAAAAGATGGTTCCGTAGAACATCTGAAAACTGGTAATCTGGACTGCAGTCAACCTTTGCCCTAAATCCCGGGCTAAAACCATATAAAAGGCAGCAGCAACTACCGCTCCCAAAATCAAGAGATCCCCGGTAAGGGATCCTGCCAGAGACATGGAAAACTTCGGATCACCCACAACCATGATAATTATTCCGGCGACGGATAATAGTATCCCTACCAGACTTTTAACCCTTATCTTTTCTTTGAACATGCAGCTGGCCAGCAACAATACCGCAATGGGTACCATGGAGATAATGACCGAGGCCTTGGATGCTGTGGTATAGGTCAACCCCAGGGTTTCAAAAGTAAAGTATAAACCCGGCTCGAAAAGAGCGGTCAAAAACAACTTCTTATGGTCACTGGCAGTCAGTTTCGGCCAGCCCCGGTAGAGTAACAGGGCCAGAAATATCATTGATGCTATACTAAATCTCAAAAATACGTATACAAAAGGCGTAAAGCTGGTCAGGGCTATTTTAGTGCCAATAAAGGATAATCCCCAAAATAAAATTGTCCCTGCCAAGGCTAGATTAGTCAATACAATTGGGTTCATGATTCTGCTTCCTAACTTGCTTATCAGCATAAAGTAATGAAAAGCTTACGATTGAATTGGTCGAGAATCATTGTAACATAAAATGCCGACCAAGATAGGAAGCAGACCTATTTCTTAATAGTTTTTTCATACTCCAGGGCCGTTCTGGTCGCAGCACAACCGCCCCGGGCCGTTTCGCGCAAGTCTGGAGACATTAGGCGTCCTACCCGGTGCATGGCTTCTACTACATCATCAAAAGGAATAAAGCTATTAATTCCAGCTATAGACATATCGGCACATATAAGCGCATTAGCAGTGGATGTGGCATTTCTCTTGGAACAGGGTACTTCTACCAAGCCAGCTACCGGGTCGCAAACCAGGCCCAGCAGGCCTTTCAGCGCCATAGCTGCTGCGTTAAAGCATTGCTCGGGAGTACCACCGGCTAAATAAGCCGCTGCTGCTGCCGCCATGGCGGAAGCGGAACCACATTCCGCCTGACATCCACCTTCTGCACCTGATAAGGTTGCATTAATGGAAATAATTCTCCCCAACCCGGCAGCCACAAAAAGAGCCTCCAGCAACTGGTCCTCGGGAAAATGATAATCCTCGGCCAGGGCCTGTAAAACCCCGGGTAAAATACCACTGGCTCCTGCCGTGGGCGATGCCACGATTTTGCCCATGGAAGCGCTAACCTCAGTAACCGCCAGGGCATAACTCACCGCTTTGATTACGGTTTTTCCACTTAAAGCCAAATCAAGATGAGAAAACAATTTGCGGCCGTTGCCGCCAATTAAGCCACCTTTTGATTTTAGATCTGTCTTTACCCCGTTGGTGATAGAAGCTTTCATAATCTCAAATCTTTGCTGCATATTAAGCCAGATATCCTCCCGGCTCCTGCCGCTCTCTTCGACTTCGGCTTGGATTATGACCTCAGCTATACGCATCTGCCGGGTTTGGCACAGCTCCATTAATTCTGCCGCCTTATTATACTGGTACATGTTAGCCTCCTTCACCTGCGCCCTTCATCTCATCGATACATATTACTTTTTTGATCCCCCCTAGTTTGCTGATGGAAGTTATTAATTCCGCCGGAATATGGTCATCAGTTTCAATTACCATGGTAGCATCACTACCGCGCGAATTTCGAAAAACCTTGAGAAAGGCAATGTTAATGCGGCTGCTGGCAAATAGCGAAGTAACCCCGGCTATCAAACCCGGTCGATCTTCATGAATGGTCAATATCGTGGGGTATTGGCCCGTAAATTCGACTCGGGCATTATCAACTGATTTAATCAGGACACTTCCCCCTCCAATCGATGAGCCAATTACCTCGTGGGTGGTACCGTCCCTCGCATGCATTACTATTTTTATGGTATTGGGGTGCACATCGGTAAGTTCTATGGATTTAAAATCAAACTGCATCCCTCTTTCCTGAGCATACTGGAAGGAATCAATCAGACGCTCATCTGACGGAGACATGCCCAGCATACCACCCACCAGCGCATTGTCGGTGCCATGCCCCCGGAAGGTCTCGGCAAAGGATCCATGTAAGTAAAACTCCACCCGATCTGGCACTCCCCCACCGACTTTGTTAGCTATAGCTGCAATCTTTACCGCCCCCGCGATATGAGAACTGGAGGGACCCACCATAACCGGACCTATAACCTCAAATATTCCTGCCCCCATGCTTTATCCCCTTCCAGGCGGCCGATTAACAGCCATCCCAGTATATTTTCGCACAATAAGTAAGATTCAATACACCATTAGTGAGTTAATCGGGCTTAGTTCTGGAGGTAACGTTTATAAGCAACATAATTGGCTTACTAAGTTATAATGGTTAGGAGATCGATAACTAATTATACTGGAATAAGAGAAAAGGAGATGCAAATGATGCTTGAGAGTGGATTTTATATCAAAACACTTTTGCTCTATCTGGCAATCATCAATTTAATTACTTTGATAGCTTTCGCCTGGGACAAAAGGCTGGCTCGTCGTAAATCTTGGAGAATTTCCGAAATCAATCTAATTACCTTGTCAGCCCTGGGGGGAACGATCGGCGGCTTGCTGGGCATGTATCTGTTCCGCCACAAAACCCGCCACCTTAAATTTACCTGGGGCTTGCCCATCATTTTCATTCTCCAGCTGGCTTTACTTTATTACCTGGCCCGGTAATCTGCTGGTCGAATCCTTGGATACGGTTAGGAAACAAGAATGCCAATATTGCAAAATAGAGATATTAATTAATGCCATCGGTCAGTAATCCTTCTAACTTGGACATATGCTTGACATAATTATTTGGTAAGTTAAAACCTGCAGGTAAACCCATAACGGTTGAAGGGGTCAAAGTAATGAAAAGCATCTTGGTAGTTGAAGATGAGGTAGCAATTTCCAAAGTGTTGAAAGCCTATCTGAGTAAAGCTGGCTATCAGGTGGAGCAGGCTTTTGACGGGAATGAAGCTGTGCAAAAATTCGCG